>NZ_JBAURI010000208.1:0-15812 GCF_049581145.1 Bradyrhizobium sp. | reverse complement strand
GGTGGCGGCGACAAGAAGAAGTAAGCGGACGCGGGATGCCGCGTCATGCTGCTCTTTGTCGGCCTCGGCAATCCCGGCGCGAAGTACGCGCGCAACCGGCACAATATCGGCTTTGTGGCCGTCGATGAAATTGCACGGCGTCATGGTTTCGCACCATGGCGCCGGCGTTTTCAGGGCGAGACCTCGGAAGGCGCGCTCGATTCCGAGCGGGTGATCCTGCTCAAGCCCGCGACCTTCATGAACGAGTCGGGGCGCGCGGTGCAGGAAGCGGCGAGTTTCTTCAAGCTGGGCGCGGGCGAGGTCACCGTGTTTCAGGATGAGCTCGAGCTGCTGCCGGCCAAGCTTCGCGTCAAGGTCGGCGGCGGCATCGCCGGTCATAACGGACTGCGTTCGATCTCAGCGCATATCGGCAACGACTATCGCCGCGTGCGGCTCGGGATCGGCCATCCCGGCATCAAGGATTTGGTTCACGCCTATGTGCTGGCCGATTTCGCCAAGTCCGATGGCCCCTGGGTCGCGGCGCTGTGCGAAGCAGTCGCCGACAATGCGGCGCTGCTGGCAAAGGGCCGAGATTCGACATTCCAGAACAAGGTGCATCTGGCGATGCAGGCGAAGGGGTTTTTCGACAAGGACGATAGCAGCGAGAAGCCGGACTGACTTCTCCATCGTCGTAGCCGGGGCCAGCGCGGGCGCGAGCGACATCAGAGACCGAGGATGCAATGGGATTCAAATGTGGAATCGTCGGGCTGCCCAATGTCGGCAAATCGACGCTGTTCAATGCGCTGACCGAGACGGCGGCGGCGCAGGCGGCGAACTATCCGTTCTGCACCATCGAGCCCAATGTCGGTGAAGTTGCCGTTCCCGATCCGCGGCTCGACAAGCTCGCTGGCATCGCCAAATCGGGACAGATCATCCCGACCCGCCTGACCTTCGTCGACATTGCGGGCCTGGTGCGCGGCGCCTCCAAGGGCGAGGGCCTCGGCAACCAGTTTCTCGCCACCATCCGGGAGGTCGACGCGATCGCGCATGTGGTGCGCTGTTTCGAGGATGCCGACATCACCCATGTCGAAGGCAAGATCGCTCCGCTCGCCGATATCGAGACCATCGAGACCGAGTTGATGCTTGCCGATCTCGACAGCCTCGAGAAGCGCGTCGAGAACCTCGCCAAGAAAGCCAAGGGCAACGACAAGGACGCCAAGGAGCAGCTCGATCTCGTCAACAGGACGCTGGTGCTGCTGCGCGACGGCAAGCCGGCGCGGCTCCTGGAACGGAAGCTGGAGGAAGAGCGCGCCTTCGGCATGCTGGGACTCCTGACATCGAAGCCCGTGCTTTACGTCTGCAATGTCGAGGAAGGCGCGGCCCAGGAGGGCAACAGCTTCTCCCGGCAGGTGTCCGAGCAGGCCAAGAAGGAAGGCGCGGTCGCGGTGGTGATCTCGGCCAAGATCGAATCGGAGATCGCGACGCTGTCGCGCGAGGAGCGGGTTGAGTTCCTGCAGACCTTGGGCCTGGAGGAGGCCGGCCTCGACCGGCTGATTCGCGCCGGCTACCAGTTGCTCGACCTCATCACCTATTTCACCGTGGGGCCGAAGGAGGCCCGGGCCTGGACCATTCACCGCGGCACCAAGGCGCCGGCGGCGGCAGGCGTGATCCATACCGACTTCGAGAAGGGCTTCATCCGCGCCGAGACCATCGCCTATGCCGACTATGTCGCGCTCGGCGGCGAGGCCGGCGCGCGCGATGCCGGCAAACTCAGACTGGAAGGCAAGGACTACGTCGTCGCAGACGGCGACGTGATGCATTTCCGGTTCAACAACTGATCGTGCAGGTCGGGTGCAGGCGCGCTTACCAGAAGGGCCGAGACGGCTGGATCGATATTGGTGAGCACGGCGTAATTGCGCCACACTCTCCGCGACAATCCCTGGTCGTATGTCTGGGCAGCTTACCGCATCCCACCCTGATCGCGGATGGCGCCGAGGTGTTCGTTGATGCGAAACACGATCAGGATGAACTCGGCGAGGATGCGCGAGAACACGATTCCCACAATCGTGCTGGCGATCGAGGAGAGCAGCAGCAGAAAGCCGCCGAACGGGCTGACCGCCATGGTGGCGAGGCCGCTGAAGATTCCGGACAGGCCGAGCAGCGAGATCAGCGCAATCACCAGCCAGTAGAACGGCTTGATGATGGTGGGGGTAATGAAACGGTCCCACTGGAATAGATCCTGAAAGTCAAACATCCTCTTCCCCCAGCAAAGCGCGCAAGCGCTACGTCCGAATCCAGCCGACACAGGCCCTAGCTCGGAACGGCAATCCGGGCAAATTTGTAGCACGGACATGCGAGCGGGCGGGTTGAGATTGCCTCAAAGTGCGGCCACAATCGGGCTTCCCATCGGCAATTCGTCAAGATGACCCTGACCTACGAAGATTTTCCGCCCGGACGTCTCGGCACATTCGGACCGCGCCATGTCACGCGCGAGGAGATCCTGGCATTTGCGGCCGAGTTCGATCCGCAACCGATGCATCTCGACGAGGAGGCCGCGCGGAATTCCATGCTGCAGGGCCTTGCCGGATCGGGCTGGCATCTGTGCTCGATCATGATGCGGATGATGTGCGACGGCTTCATCGTCAAAGCCGCTTCGCTGGGCTCGCCCGGCGTCAGTGAATTGCGCTGGCTTGCACCGCTGCGGCCGGGAGATGATCTCATGCTCGATGTCGACGTCATCGAGGCACGCGTGTCCAAGAGCCGGCCCACCACCGGGATCGTGACGTTCAGATGCGTGATCCGCAACGCGGCTGACCAGATGCTGTGTGAGATGGTTTCACCGATCATCATCGGCCGGCGCGCCCGCGATGACGAGGCCGGTTGATGCGTTTCTTCGAGGACATCGCAGTCGGCGACCGCCGCGAACTGGGTTCGTTCACCTTCACCGCGGATGCGATCAGGCAATTCGCCGCGCAATTCGATCCGCAGCGTTTCCACATCGACGAGGAGGAGGGCCGCAAGTCGCTGTTCGGCGGCCTGGCCGCGTCGGGCTGGCATGTCGGCTCGGCCTATATGAAGGTGATGGTGACCGACAGCCAGCGGCAGGCGCGGGATGCCGCCGCTCGCGGCGAGCAGGTCGCGGTGTGGGGGCCTTCGCCCGGCTTCCGCGAACTGCGCTGGATCAAGCCGGTGCTGGCCGGCGACACCATCAGCTTCGCAAGCGAAGTCGAATCGCGCCGGACCTCCGACTCGCGCCCCGAATGGGGAATCCTGCAGGTCCGCAACACCGGGACCAATCAGCGCGGCGAACTGGTGTTCTCGTTTCTCGGGACCGCGTTCGTGCCGCGGCGTAACGCGGGCTCGAACATGCGCCCGATGCCCGGCCCTGCGAGGCGATGAAGCTCGGATCGCCTGGTCGCTCGCGCATCTCGCAACGACCGTTGCGCATAAGGCACGCCTGATTGGAAAAGTAGTTACCAGACCATTAAGCTGGTGCTTCCGCACGGCGATGTCGCGGAACGATTCCTTTGCTAACGCATTTTGAACAAACTGCCTGCCATAGTGCCGGGCGGGATCATGGCGGGGAATGACGATGACGGATCACGGCGGGTTGAAATTGCTGGGCTTCATTTTCGCAACCGTGACGGTGGCGGTGATGCTGACCACGGCGATGGTGGTGAAGGGCTACGCCGACGGCGTCTATACGCTGGACAACGCGCCGATCGAAAGCCGGTAGGTTGAGATTTCCTTGACCATACGCGCAGATCGTGTGTGGCCCGTCTGACTGACGACGGCCGAGCGGAATCAGCGGTTCCAGATCAACGCCAGCACGGCAATGGCCAGGAACAACAATCCGACAAACCGCAGCACGAGCGTTCCCATCCCGGGCGTTGACGCGCGCAATGGGAGTGGGTCGGTATTGTCCTGCTGAATGCTTGCCATTGAGATTGCTTCCCCCGGGGCGCGCCGGCCGCGGCGCCTGACTCCGCTCGCAGGTCACAGCCGCAAAGTTCAAGCCGGTGCGATACGCGTGATGTGGTTATTTCCTACGAAACCAGCGCGGCCCGTTCTGCGGCGCGCTGGCTCTCGTGGAATCGGAACGATCGGATGATGCCATCATCACCCTCCGGGGTGATGGCGCGGTGGTTTCAAGTCGACGCCGCCGCGCGGTCACGCGGCGGCGTGACGTGAGGCGGACTAGCCGCCGTTGCGCAGGCCGTCAGCGGCGCGCTTCCACTGCGCGACATTGTCGGCGATCATACGGGTCGATTTCATCGCGGCCTGGCTGAGCTGGGCATAGCCGGAAATCTCGCGCTGGACGCGCTGGCCCTCCGCGTGCAGCACGTCGCGAAGTGATTCCAGTTCGGAAATCAGGTTTTCAATTTCCGCCAGTGAGTTGCCGGCAACGCGCTGAATCAGCGAGTTCACGTTGGTGACCGCAGCGTCTGCGTTCACGTCGAGCGCCGGCTCCGCGCCGTTCAGCGCGGGCGGGCGGCGCAGATAAGCAATATCGTTGCGCACGAAATCGCGGATGCCGGCTTCCACTTCTGACACCGCGCCTTCCACCTCGGTTTCAGATTCGGCTTTTTCCGGACGAATGACGTTCATCGCCTGTTCCTTTGTTTCGCGCTGCACGAGTTTGTCCCCCGCACGACGAGATGAAAACCACTACAAGCCGGGCCATCAGGGCGGCCGATTTTGGCCACATCGCGGCCAAGATGCGGCAATGCTCGATCATTTGCCGGATTTGAACGCGCAAGCCAGAATTTCGCCTGCGCGCGCGGACCAATATACCAGTTCGCGCGAAAGGTGTTCAAAAACGGTGCAGCATCGAGCCTGAGTCCAGCGGACATCCACATTCAACCAGAAGAGCGGCTGCTCGATGATTACCAGCTTTTCTTGAATTCCGCGGTGATGCTCTTGCTGGTGGTGCCCTGAGATGTTTCCGCGACCGAGCCGGAAACGCTGACGCCGTCGAACAGTTTCTGCTCGGCGCCGACCTTGCGCAGCCATTTGTCTTCGGAGGACGACAGTGTCTGGCCGGCAGTGATGCTGGTGCCGGTGTCGGAGACACTGAACTGCGCGGACTGATCGGTTGCGTAAGCGCGGGTCGGGCGCGCGACCACGCCCGGTACCGGCACGATGCCCTGCTGGGTCATGTTGAGGCCGTTCTGCAGCGTCACCGAATATTGCTGGTCGAGCGGGACCTGTTTGCTGAGGGTGGTGCCGAGTTTGCTCTGCTCCGTATTGGGGTCGACGCGGGCCTCGACCGCGGTCTTGTCCCAGACCTCTCCAGCGCCGGCCGCGGTGACCGCGGCCCAGGCTGTGCCGCCGGATTGCGGCAGGCTGCCGCCGTTGGCTGATTTTTCCGCCAACAGTTCCGACATCGTGGTGGGCTCGTGGGTGACCGTCATGTCGGCACCGACGCGGGTGTCCAGGAACGGCGACACCGCTTGTTTCACCGAGACGTTCGAGACGCCGTTCGGCTTATCGTTCGCCGACCAGGCCAAATCACTGCCGGGCGTGCTCGCCAGGGCATCCGGCGCCGAACGTGCCTTTGCGGCGAGCCCGGACGGGAGAGTGGACGGATCGACCTTCAACTGGCTCCAGTCCAGCTTGCTGACGTCGATATCCTTCATGTCGGGATCGTCGGCGTCAGCCGCGGCAGCGTCCGTCGGCGCCGAGACATCTTTCGAAGCGTCTGGATCCTTCGAGGCGTCTTGATCCTTCGAAGCGTCTGGGCCTTGCTGCTCGGTCTGTTGCTGGTCTTGTGCCTGCAGACTTTCCCATAAGAGATCGCGCGGCTGCGCCGTCTGAGCAAAAGCTGGCAGCGCCACGCCCAGGCTGAAGCCCGCCGCCAGCACCATCGCGCTGTAGTTTGTTGTTCTGGAAATCATGACCGAGCCTGCATGATTGATAGGCGAATCCTATAGAAATTCCAGCGCAAAATTGCGACAGGCGATGCCCAGGCCGCCATCACAAGCGCGCCAACGGGTCGGCGCCAGGCGCCGCCCGTTGGACGAAGCAGATCCGGCGGGGCTGGTGGCCGGACTGCTTCGCCGCGCACGCTCCTCGCTTGCGAGGGCGTCATGCGATCGATGTCATCCTCGGCAGATTGATCGGGTGGCCCAGCACCTGTTCGACCAGGTCGAAAGTGTCGACGACGACGTGGATGCTGCGCAGCCGGCCGTCCCTGAACTGCGCGAAATGTGCAACCCGCATCGAAATCGGCTTGTCGGAGCTGCGCGTGGTCAACGAATAGCGCAGCATCGACGCCGCCGAAATCGGCCGCGAGCATCACCGTCTCGCGCTCGAAGCGGTGCACCCGGATGCTGTCGGCGATACGCCGGACCACGTCGATCACCGCTTCCTTGCCGCGCCGCGCGCCGAAAAACGGAAACATGTCGATCGGCCCATAGATCGCCCAAGCGACGCCGTCGTCGATCAGGGCATCGAAATCCTCGAACTGGCGTTCATCGATTCGCGCGATGCGGCGCACGCGAAAAAAACGCCAGAGGCTGTGCTCTGTCATGATGGTTATTGATCCTGAACCGTGAGTTCTGAGCAACCGTCCCGCGATAGACGCCAGTGGCGACCGAACTCATGTGCGACGTCCGGCCAAGTTGCTGCACCCTGAATTTGTAGCCCGAAGTAGTTCGATTGATCGCGGATGCAAGGGGCAGATTTGCATTGCTCGGATGCGGCAGGATCGGCAGCAATCAGCAGGCGCCGTTGTCGCGCGAGTGCATTTGTTCCCGCTCGATCGCGATCTCGCTGTCGCGCAAGGCGAGCACGCCGAACACGAAGGCGCCGCCGAGCCCGCCGATCATGGCGCCGAGCGGCATGAAGGTGAAAAACACCAGCATCCCGCCATAGCCCTCGAAATCGCTGGTCTTGAAGATCTCGACCCAGGCCAGTCCGACCCCGACGCCAACTGCGGCGCCCCCGAGCGCCCCGAGGATCAGACCCAGCACAGCAAGCAACACAATTTTCATTACTGAAATATTCGCCAAATATCCAGAACAAGCATTCGGAAAAAGCTGATCTGCTAATTCCTGTGATGGGTCGCTGCAGGCCGAATGGAGGTTCAACGCGATTCGTCAAATAAAGCGCGGATGTATTCGCCGTGCAGCGAAGCTTGTAATCGCGGTTCGCAAAGCAGCGACTAGTCCCCGTCGGAGCTCTTTCCGGTCAGCGCGGCTGCGATGTCGCGTTCCAGTACCTGCTGCACCAGGTCGAACGTATCAATGATCTCGCGGATACGGCTGATGCGGCCCTCCTGCAGCGTATAGAACGCCGCCATGTCGAATTGCACGGTGCGGTCATTGCCTCGCTTGCGGAGGAAGGCGCGGAGGCTCACCGCGACCTTGTCGGCCTCGGTGACGATGATCGGTACCTGGTAGCGAATGTCGTGATAGCGGGAATGCACGATCCTCCACATGGTGCGAAGCTCGGTCTTGCCGCGACGGCGGCCCAGATGCGGCAGGATATCCGTCGGCGCGCTGGCGAAGACATCAATGTCGTCGCTGCACCGCGCCAGTGCTCCTTCGATGTCGCCCGAGGAAAACGTGTCGAGAAAGTTCAGCACGCGCCGGCGATTGAGACTCTCGACCATTCATTCTCCGCACGTAATTGCGCCGAGGGCAATCAGCATTTCATTGTCAGCCGAATTGCGATCCAGTCCATGGCGCAAGACCCGCAAGATGCAACTCTTTGGTACAACGAAATCGATGAAGGTTCATTGCACGTATAAGCTGTGCATATGATGCGCGCACTTTGGTCTTCCGCGTATTTCTTCAATCTGGAAGAGCCGCGGTCGTTCGCCGTGCTCCCGCCACCGATAGCCGACTTATCCGTCGGCAAGTCGCCGCACGGCGAAGCGCGGTCCGCTGCGTCCAACGCTCCGCCGTTGCCGGAATACCCCCGCGGTACGTGGCGGTTTGTCGCGTGCGGCGTCGGCGTCGGTTGACGATTTAATGAAACATCGGCTTCCCCGGCCGGTTTTCTTGGTAGGGCGACGCTGTCCTGAACTTCCACGTTCTAAAACCGGACCTTCCAAGGAGACCAAGCCAATGAAGAATTCCGCTTCGCTCGCGCTCGCCGCCGTTCTGGCGCTGTCGGGCGCCACGGCCGCGTCCGCGGCCAGCCACATGTCGGCCCGTTCGGAACGCATGGCCAATACCAGCGACACGCTGGCCCTGTCGGGCAATCAGCAGCAAACGATCGCCAAGGATGTCAGCCGCCATGCCTCCAACCAGACCGCGCCGCAGGGTTTTAATGCCCAGGTCGGCGAGGCGGTGCCGTCGTCGATCAGCACCTACCCGCTGCCGCGGCAGGCCGCGCGCGATGTGCCGGCGGTGAGGCCGTACCGCTACGCGATGACGCAGGACAAGGTGCTGATCGTCAATCCGTCCGACCGCAAGATCGCGGATGTCGTGAACAAGTAGCCGCGTGAGAAATAAACCGGAACCGGCCTACGGAACCCCGGCGCGCGGCGGCGGTTAGTGATGCGAGATATCCAAAACATCCGGAGACACGCATCATGAAAACCCTGATCACACTATCCGTCGCCGCGCTTGCGCTGGCTTCTGTCGCCTCCACCCCGGCCGATGCCAAGGGCTGCATCAAGGGCGCCATTGTCGGCGGCGTCGCCGGTCACTTCGCCGGTCATCACGGCATGCTGGGAGCAGCCGCGGGCTGCGCCATCGGCCATCACCGCGCCAACGAGCAGGACCGGGACCGGCAGCAGCAGTCGCAGCGCGACCAGCAGATGCACGACCAGACCACCGGTCAGAGCAGGATGTAAGCGGCCGAGGCGCAAGCCCTGGTCATTGCGCGCCGTTGAGTTGCGGCTCGCGAAGCTGCGGACAAGCGCCACGCTCTACGTCATGGCCGGGCCTTGTCCCGGCCACAGACGTTTGTGCAAGCCACCGTGGGCGCACCAGCGTCACTTTTCAAACAGCCAAGACGATTGTCATTCCGGCGCATGCCGTTCGCGTCGTTGCGGGGGCGCGTAGCGCGAGCCCGTAACATCGAGATTCCCGGCTCGGTCCTGCGGACCGCCCCGGAATGCCGGCCTATTCGGTGTCGACCGACGCCAGAAACTCCTCTGCGTTCTCTCGTGACACAAAGCGGCGACGCTAGCGATGGTCAGGATCGTGCCCGGCCGTGTCAGGTGAACGCAGCACGACGAATTCACTGCTGCCGCGCTCAACGAGCTCGGGCGGATCGTCGCTGTCGGCCGGGAGCGCCGCAATGCGGGCATTCGTCGTCACACATGCACGTCCAAGGGTCCGAGTACGCTACCTCTTCTTCCATCCACCGCGTTTCCCCGGCGCGCCACCCGTCGACCGCGGCGCGGGACCGAATTCGGGGCCGGATTGACGGGAGTCGGTGGGCTGGAAAATCTTGCTCCCGCTGCCGGGCGCTGGTCCGTCTGAGGACGGCCTGCGCGGTAGCGGGCGGGTTGGGCGGAAGGGCAGGGATTCCGGGCCATGCATTTCATCGAGGTGGGGTTTGTGGACTTTGGAGGGGGTGGGACTCATGGATCCTCCACTCCGACCACGAGAGCGAGCTTCGCTCGCCTCGGACCCCGCAAGGGGGGAGGGGGAGGAAGCGCCGGGCGCGCGGAGCGATGCTGAAAAATCCCCGCGGGCTGCGCCGCGTGCGCCGCCACCGCTCTTCTTCATCGCGCTTGCCGGCAGGTTGGCGGCTTCGCCATATTTCTTGGCGCCGGCATAGGCGCCGGCCTTGCCTTGCACGGTGCGCTGTTTCGCGGTGGGATCGTCGACCACCGCCAACTCGGTCGCGCGCAGGCGCTTGACCTCGTCGCGCAGGCGGGCGGCTTCCTCGAAATTGAGATCGGCGGCGGCCTCACGCATCCTTGTTTCGAGATCGGCGAGCACGGCTTCGAAGTTGTGCCCGATCGCGATCACATCATCAGCCATGCCGCCGTCGCCGACTTCGACCAGCACATGGTCGCGCTCATAGACCGAGTTGAGGATGTCGCCGATCGATTTCTTGACGCTCTCCGGCGTGATGCCGTGCAGCGTGTTGTACTCGACCTGCTTTTCGCGGCGGCGGTTGGTCTCGGCGATGGCGCGCTCCATCGAGCCGGTCATCTGGTCGGCATAGAGGATCACCCGGCCGTCCACATTGCGCGCGGCGCGGCCGATGGTCTGGACCAGCGAGGTCTCGCTGCGCAGAAACCCTTCCTTGTCGGCGTCGAGGATCGCGACCAGCGCACATTCGGGAATGTCGAGGCCTTCGCGCAGCAGGTTGATGCCGACCAGCGCGTCGAACGCGCCCAGTCTCAGATCGCGGATGATCTCGATGCGTTCGATCGTGTCGATATCGCTGTGCATGTAGCGCACGCGGATGCCCTGCTCGTGCAGATATTCGGTGAGATCTTCCGCCATGCGTTTGGTCAGCACCGTGACCAGCGAGCGGTAGCCGGCCGCAGCAGTAGCGCGGACCTCGCCGACGAGATCGTCGACCTGGGTGCGGGCGGGACGGATATCAACGGGAGGATCGATCAGCCCGGTCGGGCGGATCACCTGCTTGACGAACACGCCGCCGCTTTCGTTCAATTCCCAGCCGCTCGGCGTCGCCGACACCGCGACCGTCTGTGGCCGCATCATGTCCCACTCCTCGAAGCGCAGCGGGCGGTTGTCCATGCAGGAGGGCAGCCGGAAGCCGTATTCCGCGAGTGTCGCCTTGCGCCGGAAATCGCCGCGGAACATGCCGCCGATCTGCGGCACGGTGACGTGGCTCTCGTCGGCGAACACCAGCGCGTTGTCGGGGACGTATTCGAACAAGGTCGGCGGCGGCTCGCCGGGACGGCGGCCGGTGAGATAGCGCGAATAGTTCTCGATGCCGGCGCAGCTGCCGGTCGCCTCCATCATTTCGAGATCGAAGGTGGTGCGCTGCTCCAGCCGCTGCGCCTCCAGCAATCGTCCCTGGTCGTGGAGCTGGTCGAGCCGTTGCTTCAGCTCGAACTTGATCGCCTTGATCGCCTGCACCAAGGTCGGGCGCGGCGTCACATAATGCGAATTGGCATAGATCTTGATGAATTCAAGCTCATCCTGCTTGTGGCCGGTGAGCGGATCGAATTCCTCGATATTTTCGACCGTGTCGCCGAACAGATTGACGCGCCAGGCGCGGTCCTCATAGTGCGCCGGAAAGATGTCGATGACGTCGCCGCGCACCCGGAAGGTGCCGCGGGTAAAATCGGCCTGAGTGCGCTTGTATTGCAGCGCGACGAGGTCGGCGATCAACTGCCGCTGGTCGATGCGCTCGCCCTTCTTCAGCGCAAACGTCATCGCGGTGTAGGTCTCGACCGAGCCGATGCCGTAAATGCAGGACACCGAAGCGACGATGATGACGTCGTCGCGCTCCAGCAGCGCGCGGGTCGCCGAGTGGCGCATGCGGTCGATCTGCTCGTTGATCGAGGAATCCTTCTCGATGTAGGTGTCGGTCCGCGGCACATAGGCTTCGGGCTGATAGTAGTCGTAATAGGAGACGAAATACTCGACCGCGTTGTCGGGAAAGAAACTCCTGAACTCGCCATAGAGCTGCGCGGCCAGCGTCTTGTTCGGCGCGAGAATCAGCGCCGGGCGCTGCGTCGCCTCGATCACCTTGGCCATGGTGTAGGTTTTGCCGGAACCGGTGACGCCGAGCAGCACCTGGGTGCGGTCGTTGCGCTGGATGCCTTCGACCAGCTCGGCGATTGCGGTCGGCTGGTCGCCCTTCGGCTCGTATTCGGACTTGATCTCGAAGCGCACGCCGCCTTCGGATTTTTCCGGGCGCGGCGGCCGATGCGGCGTCCAGACTTTCAGCGCGCCGTCATCGGTTTTGAATTCAGGACGGCCCTCGCGGATCAGGCTTTCCAGCGCCTCCGCGGTAGCCCTGACGCCAAGCGCCTCCATCTTGCTGCGCGGTGGACGCGCCAGCGCCTCCTCGTCGTCTTCCGCGGTGGGCAGGCCGAGCTGCCGCGCCAGCTCGGGATCGAGCGTTGGGATGGTCGCGGCGGTGCCGTAATTGGCTTGCGGGGCTTCGTCGAGGCCGGGACTCGCTTCTCCCCTCCCTCCGCGAAGCGGCGGGGAAGGGTCGGGGCTGGGGGGTGGCGCCGCGAGCTCTCGCTCTCGATCTGGCACCGAACCTGTCGAAGCACCCCCCACCCCCGGGCCCTCAGAGCGAGCTTCGCTCGTCTCGCCTCCGCCACGCGCTCCGGGCGCGGCGGGAGGCAGGGAGGAGGCATCGGATTTCGTGGACACGTCGCGCTTCGCCACATCCTCGCTCGTGCCTTTGGTCGACGCCCTGGCGCGGTGCGCGGCGGCCTCGCCGCCGGCGCGGCGGTCCCAGGAATTGTCCGGCGGCGGCTGCAGGCCGGTGCCCGAACCAAGACCGGCATCGCCACGATTGATCGCGGGATTGAGCAATTCGGCAAGCGCCGGCCCGATCGGCTGAACCTCGGGTCGAGACGCCTTGGAATTTGGCGTTTTGGATTTCGGGGTCTTGCCGGGCTTTCGCGGAGCGTCTGGATTCTTCGCCATGGGCGGAATATGGGACGAGTCCGGCGGACATGAAAGAGCTAAAGCCTGTACGCAAAGCGCGCGTGATTCGCACGCGGAACTGGAGAGGGATATCGATGACCGGTCTTCGCAAGATGGTAATGCTGCTGGCCGCATCGGGCGCATGGGTGCTGCCCTGTCAGCAGTTGGCAGCACAATCCGGGAACGCCGAACCCGCCACCCGCGCGGCCAACGAAGCCTTTGCAAAGTCGCTCCCGTTCGCCGACCGCGCCGATTTCGACGACGCCAGGCGCGGCTTCATCGCCACCTTGCCGGACGGCGTAGTCGCAGGGCCGCAAGGGCCGGCGTTCGACACCAAGCCGTACGCATTCCTCGGCAAGAACGAGGCGCCGGCGACCGTCAATCCAAGCCTGTGGCGGCAGGCGCAGCTCAACGCGATCAACGGGCTCTTTGAGGTGACCGGCCGCGTCTACCAGGTGCGCGGCATCGACATTTCCAACATGACCATCATCGAGGGCGACAGCGGGCTGATCGTGATCGACACGCTATTGTCGAACGAGACCGCGAAGGCCGCGCTCGATCTCTATTTCAGGAATCGGCCAAAGAAGCCGATCGTCGCCGTGATCTACAGCCATAGCCATATCGATCATTTCGGCGGCGCCGGCGGCCTGATCTCGGCGGAGGATGCGGCGTCCGGCAAGGTCAAGGTGCTGGCGCCGGACAAGTTCATGGACTATGCGGTGGCCGAGAACGTGATTGCCGGCAACGCCATGCGGCGCCGCGCGGAATATATGTATGGCCCGTCGCTGCCGATCGGCGATCGCGGCCAGATCGATACCGGCCTCGGCAAGGCGCTGTCGAAAGGCACGGCCTCGCTGATCGCGCCCAACGATCTGATCAAGCAGGATCTCGAGACGCGCAATATCGATGGCGTCGAGATCGAATTCCGTCTGGTGCCGGGCTCGGAGGCGCCGGCGGAAATGATCATGTACTTTCCGCAGTTCAAACTGTTGGACATGGCGGAAGACACCACCCACAATATGCACAATCTCTACACGCTGCGCGGCGCGGAAATCCGCGACGGCAGGCTGTGGTCGCGCTATATCGGCGACGCCATCGCGCGCTACGGCGACAAGACCGACGCGGTGATCGCGCAGCATCATTGGCCGATATGGGGCAATGCGCGCATCGTTGCGTATCTGAAGAAGCAGCGCGATCTCTACGAGTTCATCCACGACCAGTCGGTGCGGCTGCTCAATCAGGGCCTGACGCCGACCGAGATCGCCGAGCAGCTGAAATTGCCGGCTAGCCTCGCCAATGACTGGTCGGCGCGCGGCTATTACGGCACGCTGAGCCACAATGCGAAGGCGGTCTATCAGTTCTATCTCGGCTGGTATGACGCCAATCCCGCCGATCTCGATCCGCTGCCGCGCGCCGAGGAGGCGCGCAAGCAGGTCGAATATATGGGCGGCGCGGACGCGATCTTGAAACGCGCGCGCGACGACTTCAAGGCGGGGCAATATCGCTGGGTCGCGCGCGTGACGAGCCAGTTGGTGTTTGCCGATCCCGCAAACAAGGAGGCGCGCGCGCTCGGCGCGGACGCGCTGGAGCAGCTCGGCTACCAGAGCGAGGCTGCGACCTGGCGCAATGCCTATCTGCTCGGCGCGGCCGAATTGCGCCATGGCGTACCGCCGGCGCAAACCCTGCGAAGCAATGCCGAGCTGCTCAAGGGCGTCTCGATCGATCTCGCCTTCGATGCGCTCGCCACCCGGCTGAACGCGACGCGAGCCGAAGGCAAGCACATCGTGATCAACTGGACTTTTACCGACCGCAATGAAACCTACCTCATGAACCTGGAGAACTCGGCGCTGACCCATCGCATGGGGCCGCTCGACGACAGGGCCGATGCCTCGGTCAAGCTGACCCGCGCCGCCTTCGACGCGATCTCGACCAAGCAGCGTTCGTTCGCCGCCAGCGCGGCTACCGGCGACGTGTCGATCTCGGGCGATCCGCTGAAGCTGCGTGAATTATTCGGCCTGCTCGACGAGTTCACGGCGAATTTCGCGATCGTCGAGCCGCTCAAGGCCAATGTGGAGTAGGAGCCAGCTGGTCAGGCCGCGCGGGCATCGCCCGGCTTGGACCACCGATGCTTGCAGCGATCGATGTGCTTTTTGGCGTCCACGATAGCCGAATCCTCGTCCGGCCAGGCAAAGCCGATCTCAAGCGTCGGAAAAGGACTGCCATTGATGAAGAATGGTGTCAGATCCGAGCGTCGGAGCCGCGCGTGCCACAAACCTCGGCCGGCCTCGAACGATTCGATCTCGTAACCGTCATAGCTAGATATCATCAGATGACCCCGTTCCTGATCGGGGTCGAGGCCACCACAAAATGCTGCGATGCGATGTGACCTGTCTCACACATCGGCGCCTTTTTTGCCTGTTCGATCTTGCAAGCGAATTTGGCCGAGGACGGTCACCGCGCCGCGTCGGGGGCGCCTTTGACGCCAAAAAGCTCCAGCAGGGCATCGCTGGAGCTTTCCTTGGAGGTTCGAACGAGAGCGTGTTTCCCTTGATGAGAAGGACTGCGGTGGGGGCGACGCCTGGGACAAAGCGCGGCCTTACCTTCGATCGAGACTCCGGATCGTCGAGAAATATTCCAGCCTAACCGCGCCGTTCGCGCCGGCCGACTGATGCGCCACGCACGGACGGCGCCGCCGCGGTGCGAATGATCCAGCGCCGGAACGCCGAGAAGTCGCGCCGCTCGGTCTGGAAACTGCGATAGACCAGGTACCAGCGCATGCCCTTGGGTACGCTGAGCGCAAACGGCGCCACCAGCCGACCGGCGGCGAGGTCGTCGTCGATATAGGGCCGGATGCCCATGGCGACGCCGAGTCCGTCGACGGCGGCCTGCAGCGCCTGGCCGTAGAACTGAAACTCCGGCCCGCGCGCGGTGACGCGCGAGACGCCGGCCGACTCCAGCCATGACGGCCAGTCGTCGGGGGAATGCGCGACCCGCAACAGGTTCGGTCCCTTTAAATCGGCCGGACGTTTCAGCGGCGCGGCCAGTCTCGGTGCGCATACCGGCTGCAGGTCGGCCGCGAACAGCGGCTCGGCGACAAGCCCCGGCCAGGCGCCGCAGCCGAGCTTGATGCCGCAACTCCAGTCATCGCCGAACGGCGCCGCCGCACCGCCGGTGGCGATGCGGACCTCGATGTCGGGCTCCTCTTTCCGAAACTCGGCCAGTCGCGGGATCAGCCAGCGCATCGCAAAGGTGGGCCCGACGCCGATCGTGAGCACGCGA
>NZ_JBAURI010000207.1:0-6620 GCF_049581145.1 Bradyrhizobium sp. | reverse complement strand
AATGGTGACATTCCAGACACCGTCATAGGGTGATTGCGCAAAGGCGGGAGCCGCTGCCGCAGCGGACAAAACAAATGCAAATCCTACTGAGCCAAAGCGATTGAGCCGCATGAATCAAATCCTTGCGATTGGGGATTGACTGGACTTATTTGAGGCAAATATGTCCAAAATTTGTTGCGGCGCAAGAAGTAAAATTACACAAATAATTTCAATTGGTTGGAGGGCAATTCTCGCTGCGCCCCGAGGTTAATGCGGCGACAGAGCCGGGGCGTTGGTGGCGAATTGCTCGTCCTGAGGTTTTGCCGGTAAGTCATTGTGAAGCTTGGCGTGATCGATCACCTCGGCCAGCAGCTTCTGGCCGAGCGGCGCCAGCGCGCGCTCCCACAATTCCCGCGCCGTCTCGCCTTTTTTCACGAAGCACCATTCCTGGGCGGCGATCGCGCCGGCATCCATGCGGTCGGCCAGATGATAGACCGTGCCGCCGGTGATCGGATCGCCTTCCTTGATGGTCCATTCCACCGCCGCGATGCCTCGGTGCCGCGGCAACAGCGACGGGTGGTAACCGATGCCGCCGAGTCTGGCGGCGGCCAGCGCCTTCTTGCTGATTCGCGCGTGGCTATGCGCGGCGACGATCAGGTCGGTGTCATCAGCGATTTCCGCTGATACCACGAGCTTGGGATCGGCCTGGACCACGACCTCAATACCGGCGGCCCGGGCCGTGGCGGCGAGACGGTCCTCGGCGTCGGCAACCACCACCCGGACGATATCGACCCCGTGCTCCCTCAGCATGTTCAGCGTGGTCACGCCGAAATGGCGGGAGCCGACTAGGGTGATCCGCATGGTCTTCCTTCCGTCGCGAGCACGATTATCTTTTTTGTCGATACCACGCCAGCACCCGCTGTCACGCCGGCGTCGACCGGGGCGGGGGGTTATCAACAGCGGCCAAGGGGCTCCAGTCCAGGGCGGTTAGTCCAGGACGCGCCGTTCACTGAGCAGCCAGGCATGGACAATCTGCCACTTGTCCCGGCCCCGGGATTGAAAATTCAACAGCGTCGAGCGCCGGTCCTGCAGATCGACAAAGAACTTCAGCGAGTCCCGGCCGGTTGCCCCCCTGGGGTCGATGGACTGCGTCTGGACCCATTGGTCCCATTCCCGGACGATCAGATTTCTCAAATCCTTCTGTTTCATTTCGGCGCGAACCAAATCCTTATGGGCCTCGTGAAGGCCCGGTCGTCGCGCTGGTCCGGCAGCTTGGGCTGGCGCTGGTTTGCGCCGGCTTACGCCATCGTTTGAAACAAAGAACCCAAAGCCATTCGTGCCGTCTGCACGACATGAGACCGCCGTATCGTGGTTTTCCCTGAGAACGGGCCAACCCCGACAGAAGAGATCAGGCCTGCCGCCGCGCCGATCGCTTCAATCTCATTGAAACAACGCATTTTACGGCTTTCTGAAGACTTTCGAAAGTCGCCGCCAGGGCGGCGGCGTTGGAGGACCCGAATGCTCGTCGATGAAGTTTAGCGGTGCTTCTGATCTTCCGCTATTGCGCCGCGGCAACGCCGGGCACGTAAAACGAGGCGGCTGACTGCTGCATCGCAGCGATAACGGTGCCGAACACGACCACAAAAAGTTAGGAATCTGAAGGGCTTCCGCCTGTCGTGCAGGGGATCGTTAAGCCGTTGGTGTCTAAATATGGAGGCCGCACCGCCGCGCGGCCGAATAGCCGGGTGCCGTCCTGTCAGCCACTCCCCGGGACATCTGCGTCCGGCTATTTGCCGCGCGGCGTTGGCATCATTCCCCAGCAAGATTAACAAAGCGCCCTTGGCAGCCGGGGGGATCGCTGGACCGCTGCGGTTCCGCGCAAGGCGCGGCGCCCCTTCCGAAACGAGATCGTCTGGCGACGACCGCTCAGCGCGGACCGGTGCCATGAGCGTTCCAGTTGCTCCAGGGAACGCTGGACAGGCTTCGAAGGTCGGTCGCCAGCGGACGCCGGGTCTGCCGCTCGTGCTGCGCGATGACGTGTTCGGACTGCTTGATCTTCTGATTCAACTGGGCGACCAGCGTCCTGGTCCGCGCGACCGCCCTGGTATCGGCGCTCTCGCCCACCGTGAACTTGGCGGTCTCGATGCGCTTGAGGGCAGCGCGGTGTTTCCTGATCTGGGCCCGATGCCAGGCGACCTTGCTGTTGCTGTCCGCAGCCATCTTGCTCTCCCTGGTCCGCCCAGACCATGGAGTCCGGCTGGACCACCAGCATCGTGATTTCTGATTCGCGCCTTTTTTACGATGGGTATGCTGGTTCCAAGCCGTCTGCTTCAACGGTCCTGGAGCGGTCGGGAACCGATCCGCGGCTCGATGCTTTATGCATGAGCACAAACGGGATTGGTCCGTGTACAAAACACTCTCGGTGGCGTTAGTAGCGCTCACAATCGCCACCACCGCCCGGGCGGAAAGCGGAATGGCCTCTTATTACCGCGGGCGCGGACATCGCGGCGAAATGACCTGTGCGCACCGGACGCGCCCGTTCGGCAGCATGATCACGGTCAGCTATGCCGGCCGATCGATTCGTTGCCGCGTCACCGATCGCGGGCCGTTCATTCGCGGGCGGGTACTCGACGTCTCGATCAGCGCAGCGCGTGCACTCGGCATCATGCGATCCGGCGTCGTGCCGGTCACCCTCGAATAGACGTGACTGGTCCAGCTGGCACGCTGGTCTAGCCTGCCCAGTCCACCACCGCGTCGATGAAGGTCCGGGCCTGCCGGATCGCGTCCATTCGGGTGGCGCAGACGCCGACGGTGACGGTTCGGTCTTTGCCGACCGTCCATTTCCAGCCGCATGGAAAGCTCATTTCGACGACCCAATAAGAGATGCCACGATGCTTCATTGCAACGACCTCCCCGGTAACACCGGGCGTAATGCGCTCGGGCCGGTCGGCGTTCCCGGTTTGCGGATGGTGCAACCAAGCGCAACGCGGGCTGGGGTCTAATGAAGCTCCAGCTCTTCGGCGATCCGGAAAGCCGATCGAGTGCGCGGCATGCTCTCACATCCCGCAGAGCTGGGGCGCGCCATGCCGGCAAGATGTTTGCTGCGGCATTCGTCGTAGCTCACATCAATATTCGCTGGGCACCTGCCCAAAACGCCGCAGCACGTGCCGCGCGTCGAACTTGCCGATTTCGAAATCGCTGGTGCGACTGAATGCGATCGCGCCGGCATGGCCGAATGTTTTCCAGAGGCCCTGCGCACGCTCGATCGCATCGGCAGGCGTCGGGCATTTGACGGGTTCACCGGCGACGATGTCGTTGTCGACGTAATCGAACGGCACGACCACGAAATGCGTAATCTCGCTCATCCCTAACACTCCTCCCTTGCACCGCGGCCGCGCGGACACCGTCACGCGCCGCTATTTTTATTCAGCCTATGCGCGGACGCGGATGGCCATTTTGATCGAAATCAAGTGCCGTGCAAGATCAATTTGAGGCCGGTTGAAGTCATGCCCGGCGGCGATCAACGCGGCCAGCGAAGCATCGGGTCTTCACGTCAGCGGCGGCCGCCGGCGGCAGGACCGGAGTCCGGTTGATCTACCGGGCCGAGGTAGCGGTCTGTCACGTAGACGGCACCGACCGAGAGCAGGACCCCCAGTGCGATGGCTATCACCGTCGGAACGACAAACTCCAAAGTAATCACTTTGCGGGTCATGACGAACTCGCTCTGAGCTGCCCCGTCGAAGACATCACCACCTTCGCCTGAGTCGGGGAACTTAAAAAATCTGGCGCATCAAGCTGTTCACCGCTTTTTGGCGACCGGCGCAACCGGCACGGCGCGCTTACCCGTCGCGCGCTTCTGCCGAAGCTCATGGACCACTGCCCGTTGCCAGGAAGCGGCAGCGCCAGTTCGGCCGTCGACATAGTACCAGCGATCGTTCTCGCCGCGACGTCGCGCGCACCGCGCGTACATGGGACGAAGGCGGACACGTCACCGATCACAAGTCGTCACTTGCTGCAGCGGACTACCGTCGGGGCGGGGAACTAACAGGTTCCAGGCCCTACTACGCCGTATGCGGTCAACTTCCTGACACGTTTACTGGCTTTCTGTCGTCGCGGCAGGGGGATTTCCCAAACTCATGGAGTCCTCCACGATGTGGAAAGTTGTTGTACCAGTTGCGTTGTTGTTGTCCTCCGGTCAGGTCCAAGCCCATCGCGCTCATCATCACCATCTTCATCACAGCTATCTGCAATCGATGGCGATGTTGACAGGCGAGTATCCGGCGGAGGAGAGAATCGTCAGCGGTCGTCCGTCAGGATGCCCGCACGCATTCTGTGGCTGCGAAGCGTCGCTGTACCGCTTCGGCCGGATCATTCCGCAATTGAATCTCGCCGCCAATTGGCGACGCTTCCCGCGCGCTGCGCCAGCCGCCGGCATGGCGGCGGTGCGGTCCGGCCACGTCATGATTCTGCAGCAGCATGTCGCCGGTGATGTTTGGCTCGTGCATGACGGCAACTCCGGCGGTCATGTGACGCGAGAACATCCGCGCTCGATCGCCGGTTACACCATCGTCGATCCCGGCGCAGGATCATTCACCGGAGCTAGCTAGCGCGACAGGCAACAGGCGTGAGCGCCCGAGGCCGCTGAGCGCTTTCCCTCGACGCGCAAGAAGCCCGGCCGTTGGGGCCGGGCCGATCCAGGGAATTCGCGGGTCATCGGATGCAGATCCGACGTGTGAGCCGTTTTGCGAACTGTTCAAACAAAATGGAACACTGGAACTTGCAGCCAGACGCGAATTCCTCGGAACAAATCCCACGCTGTCGGGTCCTGTGCCGTGGCAAGCAATCATGGACATTGCAGTGATCAGCAGGCGTTATCTGCGGCGTCAGGCGAGTACGCTCATCACCTTCGCCAGAGCCACCAGCAACCGCGAACTCGCAGCCGTGCTGATCGAGAAGGCGGCCGACATGAAGTCCAAGGTCGAGCAGACCGAGGCCGCATCCGACGCCAGCCTGCGCGCGCCTGATGTCGAACGGCCGACGTGATGGCGCGACGGTTGCGTCGCGTTGGCGGCTCGGACTTTGACGGCTTCTCCAGCGACCACCTCGTCCTTGACGGAATCGACGGTGCGATGAAGCGCGTGCCGCGCGTCCGGTTGGCGTCTCCTGCGGTGCCGTTAACCAGCCGTTAACCGGCCCATCGCAGTCTGCGCGCGAACGCGACGCACCGGAGAATCGAGCCCGCGATCACCGAGGAAAGCCGCAGGAAATAACCGCAAGCAGAAGCCGGGGCGAACCCCACGCCCGCCGGCCTTCTATTGCGCAGGGGACGCCATGAAGACCGCCATCGAGACAATCGTCGATACCTATATCCGACTGAACAAGCGCCAGGCGCTGGAAGATCTCAGGCTGCACCGGCAAAGGCTGGCGCTCGATCTGCTGGCGCGGCGGGGCTATGATTTCAGCCTGCCGCTGCGTCAGGTCGAGGTGGAAATCGCAGCGATCGAGGCCGGACTGCAACGACTGGACGGCATCGCGCAGGCGGCTTGAAAGGCCACGGCCCACACGGTTGCCGCAGCTGCCACTGCTGCGCGGGATCGCGCGTGCTCTGATCGCGGTTGCGGCTGTCTACGGAAGCTTGTCGGCGAGGATTGTGATCTTGTGAATTGCCGGCGGCTTGGCCAGCAGTTCGCCGGCTTTTGCCATCAACGCTGCGGCCACCTTGCCGTTGAGATGCGCTTCGCGCCCGGCCTCGTCGTCAAACGTATCGAAGATCGCGAACGATGACGGGCCGTTCTGGATCGCAAACCAGGATATCGTGCCGGGTTCATCCTCCACGAGCGGCAAGGCCGATTTCAGGAATTCGGCGACTTCCTTTTCTTTGCCCGGCTTGGCTTCGAGCGGAACGTACAACGCAACCTTGGACATCACTGCCTCCTGCAATGGAGTTGGTGGACGGTCGACCGAACTGTAGGTTCGGTAGCGGGAATAACCGCCGACGGCCAATCACGGTTCTTCACGGTTCTGTGGAGCGTCGACATCCGGGTCCGATGGCCTGGTGGCGCTTGCCTCCCTCCCTGAATGATGCGTCGAAGACCCGGCCACGCCGAAACCTGCAGGCGAAGGTTGAGGGCTCGCCGCGGCGGGCGTAGAACTGCTGGCTGTCGGGTGGAGGGTGCGATGCGCTGGATGTCATTGTTGGTCACGGTATTGCTCATGCTTTTGCCGCCGGCCGTGCTGGCTCAGCAGTCTCCCGGAACGGGCGGCGATAGATCCGTCGGTGACACGATTGGCCATCCCCCGCCGCTGCCCGGTCCGCCGCCCTTGTCCGAACCCACGGCCCAGCCGGCTACCCAAGGACCTGCGCAAGGCTACATCGGGGCCTATGGGCCGGCCGGCGCTGCGCCGGCCGGCTCCAGCACCGCTCCATCGCCGCAGTCGGGCCAAGGTCCGGGATCGCGCACGGTTGACGCGGACGGTGCCCCGGCGCGAAAGGTCAAGGCCGTGCCCTGCGGGACGGCGGCGCGCGAGACCGACGGATTTACCACCTGCGTGGGCATCCCCGATCAAAAGCCGACCAGGCGCCGGCAATAGCCCGATGGGCGGATCAGTGGAGGGCCCGCGCAAACGCCCGAAGCCGATAC
>NZ_JBAURI010000206.1:0-17498 GCF_049581145.1 Bradyrhizobium sp. | reverse complement strand
ATCATCGCCGGCATCACCATGAAGAAGATCATGATCAGGCCGTGCGAGGTCACGAACACATTGTAGGTATGGGGGTTGTGGAAGATTTGAACGCCGGGATACATCAGTTCGGCCCGGATCGCGATCGACATCGCGCCGCCGATGATGCCGGCGATGATCGCGAATACCAGGTACATCGTGCCGATGTCCTTGTGGTTCGTCGAATAGACGAAACGCCGCCACCCGGTCGGATGGTCGTGCGCGTGGTCATCATGGACGTGATCGCCGTGTGTCGCTGCAGTCGTTGCCATTTTCAAATCCTGCCTTGCAGTCCCTTACAACCCGAACCTGACCGGCCCGGTCGCCCTTGTCCCTACCCGCGGCGTCTTACTGCGCCACGGCGCCAGCCGCGGATGCGTAGGTGTCCGTCTTCGCGCTGGCATATTTCTTCTTCGCGGCATCGACCCAGGTCGCGAATTCCTGGTCTTCGACCACCTTGACCGCGATCGGCATATAGGCGTGGTCCTTGCCGCACAGCTCGGAGCACTGGCCGTAATACATGCCGGTCTTGTCGGCCTTGAACCAGGTCTCGTTGAGCCGGCCCGGGATCGCGTCGATCTTGATGCCGAACGCCGGCACCGCGAAGGAATGGATCACGTCGGCGCCCGTGACCTGAACGCGGATCACCTTGTTGACGGGGACCACGATCTCGTTGTCGACCGCGAGCAGCCGCGGCGGCTGGCATTTTTCGCGGGTTTCGTCGCAGGCGAGCAGCGAATCGAATTCGAACTTGCCGTTGTCGGGATAGGCATAGCTCCAGTACCACTGCTTGCCGGTTGCCTTGATGGTGAGATCGGCCTTCGGCACGTCGAGCTCCAGAAACAGGAGCCGGAAGGACGGCACCGAGATGCCGACCAGGATCAGCACGGGAATCAGCGTCCACGCCACCTCGATCAGCGTGTTGTGGGTGGTCCTGGAGGGCACCGGGTTGGCTTTGGCGTTGAACTTGACGATCACGATCACGAGCAGCGCCAGCACGAACAGCGTGATGACGGTGATGATGGCCAGAACCACCGAGTGGAACCAGTGGATCTGGTCCATTACCGGCGAGCCGGATTGCTGCAGCGAGTATTCCCACGGCGCCGGCTGCCCCAGTTCAGCGAATGCCGTCCCGGCCATCGCCAGCGTGACGGCGGCCACGGCAAATCCGGCTACCGCAAATCCATGTAACCGATGGCGAAACCGCCGGCCGATCTGGCCCCTCGACATCTTCATGCCGCTCGCGCTCCCTAAATCTTTCGTCCCAAGGATCTTTTGCCCCGAGAATCTTTCGTCCAAAGGCTATGCCGCAGGGCACCCCGCCCCGACGGCAAAATGCCGCACGATCCGCCCCCTGACAAACGGCCCTGAGACGGACCTTGCGAGGTCCTGTGAGGCCAGATCGCTAGAACGCCGAAATCTAACTTCTCAAACCATAATTCTTGACCTGTCGCAATGCAGTAGTAGGGCGCATGACGCAGCAGCCGCCTTTCACGGGCCGGAATTGCGCGACTGTCACATTAATTATTCCCGCGAAGGGGATAACCTGCGCAGCCGGAGCGGCCTGGCACCGCTTGACAGGCATTTTACGCGCTGTACCCCCGATGGGTGCGTTCCATGGCGCGCGAGCACTGATTCGCAAATTCGCCGCGGAAGCATCTTGAGAGCAAACAGATCTGGCCTGGAGTTGCCAATATCGGAGTTCGCCAAGCTTTGGATTTACCGGGATTGCGATTTGCCGGGCTTGCGATTTGCCGAGAGATGTTGCGGTTTGCTGAGACATGGCGAACAAATCGCCTTGATGGCGCCCTCATTGCCGTAAAGGCGCCCTCATTGCCGTATCAATCGCTCGCGCTGGGCGGTAAGGGACTATCCTAAGGACCGACCCGAATGGGACCCTCGAAACACCTCATGAAGCGCGCAATCAGCAGCAGCCGTGTGTCCTGGCTCGCGTCCTTGGCGTTGGCGGTTACCTGCCTCATTGCTGGCTGGACCGCGCAGGCACAGGCGCAGGGCGCGGTGCGCTCGGTGCACGGCGACTGGCAGATCCGCTGCGACACCCCGCCCGGCGCGCAGGCCGAGCAATGCGCGCTGATCCAGAGCGTGGTGGCGGAAGACCGCTCCAATGCCGGCCTCACCGTGATCGTGCTGAAGACGGCCGACCAGAAAAACCGGCTGATGCGCGTGGTGGCGCCGCTCGGCGTTCTGTTGCCCTCCGGTCTCGGGCTGAAGCTCGATAATCAGGATGTCGGCCGCGCCGGCTTTGTCCGATGCTTGCCCAATGGCTGCGTCGCCGAGGTGATCATGGACGACAAGCTGATGGGCCAACTCAAGGCTGCCAAGACCGCGACCTTCATCATCTTCGAGACGCCGGAAGAGGGTATCGGCTTTCCGCTCAGTCTGAACGGGCTGGCGGAGGGGTTTGACAAGCTGCCGTGAGCGAAGCCATCGCCGCTCAAAGCGGGATAGCCATTGAAGGCAGGATAGCCACGCAGATGACGTTTTCGCAGACGCCATCGAGGCGAATGGCGTCGCGCTGCGGGCCCTCGATCTCGAAACCTTGGGCGTGACATCACCAGCCGACCACATCGCCTGCCGCCGTCGCGACCATTGAGGATACCCTCGCCTGATGTCGTTCAGGATGAAGGCTCGCGTCGAATCGAGCGGGGGTGCCTGCAGAAACGCCAGATACCGGCGTTCCCGCGCGATGAAATCGAGGGTCGGATGAAATCGAGGGCGCTGTGAAAGCTTTCGACATGCTGTTCGGCGATCGGACCGATTTCGACCGGATTCATCGCATGGCGACCTGTTGACGCTGCCCCTCGCGCTATGGCGGGAAAACCACTATGTTGGGTGCCATGCCGCGACAATGGACTGATTTAATGACCAATCCTGCTACAACCTCGCTTCTCGACCGCGCCAATCTCGACCGTGACGCCGTGCGCCACGAGGTCGGCCGGGGCTTGTCCGGCGCCGATGACGGCGAATTGTTCCTGGAATACAGCCAGACCGAAGCCCTGATGTTCGACAATGGCCGGCTGAAGCAGGCCACCTACGATACCTCGCAGGGCTTTGGCCTGCGCGCGGTCAAGGACGACGCCGTCGGCTATGCCCATTCCTCCGACGTCTCGCTGCCGGCGCTTATCCGCGCGGCGGATGCCGTTTCTGCGGTCCGCAACGGCTATTCCGGCAGTTTTGCCGCGCCGCCCCCGCACACCAATGTGCGGCTCTATGGCGACGACAATCCGCTCGACGCGCCGGGGTTCGAGAGCAAGGTCAAATTGCTTGCCGAGATCGATGCCTATGTCCGCGACAAGGACCCGCGGGTGCGGCAGGTCACGGTCAGCCTGGGCGCGACCTGGCAGGTGGTGGAGATTTTGCGGCCCGACGGCGAGAGCTATCGCGATATCCGGCCGCTGGTGCGGGTCAATATTTCCGTGGTCGCAGGCCAAGGCGACCGGCAGGAAAGCGGCAGCAAGGGCTATGGCGGCCGCGAAGGTTACGCGCGCTTCATCGAGGCCAAATCCTGGCGCGAGGCCGCCGACGGCGCGCTGCGCGAAGCGCTGGTCAATCTGGAATCGGTGCCGGCGCCAGCCGGCGAGATGGACGTGGTGCTCGGCGCTGGCTGGCCCGGCGTGATGCTGCACGAAGCGGTCGGCCATGGGCTGGAGGGCGATTTCAATCGCAAGCAGACCTCGGCCTTCGCCGGCCTGATGGGCCAGCAGGTCGCGGCCAAGGGCGTCACCGTGGTGGATGACGGCACCATGGCATCGCGGCGTGGATCGCTATCGATCGATGACGAGGGCACGCCGACCAACCGCACCGTGCTGATCGAAGACGGCATTCTGGTCGGCTACATGCAGGACCGCCAGAACGCGCGGCTGATGAACATGAAGCCGACCGGCAACGGCCGCCGCCAGGGCTATGCCCATGTCCCGATGCCGCGCATGACCAACACCTATATGCTGGCCGGCCAACGCGATCCCGCGGAGATCATGGCCTCGGTCAAGAACGGCATCTTTGCCGCCAATTTCGGCGGCGGCCAGGTCGATATCACCTCGGGCAAATATGTGTTCCAGTGCACTGAGGCCTACAAGATCGAGAACGGCAAGATCGGCGCGCCCCTGAAGGGCGCGATGCTGATCGGTAACGGGCCGACCGACCTGCACCGCATCACCATGATCGGCAACGACCTCGCGCTCGACACCGGCATCGGCACCTGCGGCAAGAATGGCCAGGGTGTGCCGGTCGGCGTCGGCCAGCCGACGCTGCGGATGGAACGGATCACTGTCGGAGGCACCGGCCGATGAGCATCGAGAAACTTGCATCGAGCACCAAGAGCTCGAGCTGGCTGTCGCAGGCGCTGCAGCTGGTCGGTATCGTCCTGGTGGTATTCCTTGCCAAGGGCGCGATCGCCGAGCCGTTCTATGTGCCGTCCGGCTCGATGGAGCCGACGCTCTTGATCGGCGACGCGCTGCTGGCCTCGAAATTCCCCTATGGTTACGGCACCGCGTCGCTGCCGATGCAGATCAACCTGCCGGAATCCAGCCGGGTGTTCGAGGAGTTGCCGAAGCGCGGCGACGTCGTGGTGTTCCGCTGGCCGGGCGACAACTCGCAGGCCTGGGTCAAGCGCGTCGTCGGGCTGCCCGGCGACCGCATCCAGATGCGCCAGGGCCAGCTCTTCATCAACGACCATCCGGCAGCCTTGAAGCCGGACGGCATCGGTCAGGCCGAGGACGACAATGGCGGCTCCGAGCCCGCTTATCGCTATATCGAGACCCTGCCGAACGGCGTCTCGCACGAAATCCTCAAGCTGCGCGACAACGGACGGCTCGACAATACCCAGGAAGTGACGGTACCGGCCGGACACCTGTTCGTGCTCGGCGACAACCGCGACAACTCCGCCGACAGCCGCGTCCCCGTGCGCGACGGCGGCGTCGGGCTGCTGCCGGTCGACAATCTCGTCGGCCGTGCCGATGCCGTGGTGGGCTCGTGGGACCTCGGCATCCGCAACCAGCCGGTCTGGACCTGGCTGTCGGGTTTCCGCGTCGCGCGGTTCTTCACCGCGGTGCATTGAACGGAAGCGCTGACGAGGAGCCTTGAGGCTCGCACCTTGGGGCATAGAACCCTGGGGCTAGAACCTTCGGGCTAGAACGACGTCGTCAATTGCGTGAGCCATGCCGGCGAGGCGTCGACCAGCAAAGCTTCGACGCGTCTGTCGGCGCCGCTGGCGATGGCGATGCTGATGGCGATGAAGGAGGCGCCAAGCAGGGCCTTTCCGAGCTGGCCCGCCGCCATCAGGCGGCCGCGGACGCCCATCAGGGTGGCGCGCGAGAGCAGTCCGAGCAGCATCAGCGGCAGGGCAGCACCGATGCCGAAAGCCAGCATCGTCAGCGCGGCCTGTGGGACGTCCCGCCCCTGCGAGGCGAGCAGCGATGCCGCTCCGAGCGTCGGCCCGACGCAGGGTGACCAGACAGCGCCGAGCAGAAGCCCGATCGCGAACTGGCCCGGCAATCCGGACGACGCAAAGCCGCCGAAGCGCTGGTCGGCCCAGCTCGACACCGGACCGCCCGCCACGGCAAGCCGGGCCTGCCAGGACGGCACGAGCAAAACGGCACCGAGCATGAACATCACGGCGGCCGCCGCCAGGCGGAATGTGCCGGCATCGATGCCGAGCCCCAATCCCGCCAGCGCCAGCAGCAGCCCAAGGCCGGTGAAGGATACCGCAAGACCGATCGCCAGGGCCACGGCGCCGAGCCGATGTGCGGCAATCGCCGCGCCCAGCACGATCGGCACCAATGGCAGGACGCAAGGCGACAGGATCGAGAGGCATCCGGCCAGAAAGGCCAGCGCAACCGCGATCACGTCAAGGTCTCACAGGCTTTTGTCCAGCAATGCGGCGATCGAGGCTTCTCTGGTGTCGCCGACCGAACGGGCCTGTTCGGCAGCGCCCTTGAATACGATCAGGGTCGACTGCATCCGCGCACCGAACGCCTTGACCTCCGGCTTCATCGCGTCGAAATCGACCCGGAAGATCTTGAGGTCCTTGAATTTCGGCTCCGCCGTCAGCTTGTCGAGGATCGGCAGCTGCGCCTTGCAGGTGGGGCACCAGCCGGCATGGATTTCGATCAGGATCGGCCGCCCCGCGGCTTGCGCGGCCTTGAAGGCCTCCGCCGAAAACGGAAGCGCGGTGTTGGCCGAAGCGGCAGTGGCGAGAGCCGCGGTCGCGAATGCCGCGGCGACCATCGCCCCGGTGAAGAATCTGCGCGTCAAGATCATCGTGAACTCCCTGCTTTGCGCCCTGCGTCCTCTCGTTCCACCATGACGAGCTCGGGCCGGGTCCGCACTGCCTATACGAACCAGGTGCCAGGAACGTTACCGTACCACCCCGGATATATAGCCGGCCTTGCGCCGGGGCGGCTTGACCTCCTTCTTCAGGAAGCAGTGGGCTTCCCTGCCGACATAGCCCGCACGGGCATAGGTCCAGGCCCGGCATTTGTTGTCGGCGGTGCAGGCCGCCTTGCAAGCCTCATCGCCCTCGCCTTTCTTGAGCTCGAAGCTGCGGTAGTCGCCGCCGGCGCGGTCGATCGAGGTTTCGATTGCGCCATTGCGCAGTTCGACCACGCCGGCGCCGCGCACGCCGGAAACGCAACAATTGTCCTCGACGCGGGGGGGGACGGTGTTCTTGAGCCAGCACACCGCGCCGACCGCGGGATCGGTCGGATAATTGAAGCTCCAGGCCCGGCAACGGTGGTCGCGCTCGCACAGCAATGCGCAGTCCTGGGGGTCGCCGGATTCGATCGGCGCCTTCATGTAATCGCCGCCCGGACGGTCGTAATTGGTCTGGGCGTGCGCGGGGCGCGCCGCCGCGATGACCGCCAGACATGCGAGCGTCATCAACCACGCCCCGAGCAGACGGCCTGTTCTCATCCGCGATTGCTTCCGACCTATTGAACGCGCTTGCATTTTTCAAGCACCGCCATTTGATCGCCACGAACCTGTACGGCTGATGAACGGCACAAAAAGACGCCGAGGGCAACCTGGCTTCAGTCGGCGCAAAACATCGCGATCGCGATGATTTCGGGATGAATCCTCATCGCGATCCGACTTTTTGTCTGAGCATGATCGTTTCGGAGAACCGGTCGCCGCCCGAGGGCATGCTTTTTCGGATCATGCTCTAAAATGCATACTCGTCGTAAGCCGGCTCGACCGAGCCGCGCCACGCACCATTGAATTTCTCCAACATTTCCTCCGCCGGGGTGCGGCCGGCTTCGATGATGTGGTCGAGCGGCTCGAGATGCCGGGTCTCGTCGCGGCCCAAATGATCGATGCGATTGCGCCGCCTGAGGCCGAGATGCGCGAGCCTCACGCATTCCTTGGCGATCTCGAACAGATAGCGATCCTTGATCCTGGCCTTGAAGCCGAAGCGCGGCACATCATCGCGCAGCGCCTGCCGCTCATGCGCGCTCCAGTGCTTGGCGATATCCCAGGCGGCGTCCAGGCTGGTGTCGTCATAGAGCAACCCGACCCAGAACGCCGGCAACGCCGGCAGGCGGCCCCACGGGCCGCCATCGGCGCCGCGCATTTCGAGGTAGCGCTTCAGCCGCACCTCGGGGAAAATCGTCGAGAGATGGTTGGCCCAGTCCGATAGCGTCGGCCGCTCGCCCGGGAAGGCCTTGTTCTTGCCCTCGAAGAAATCGCGGAACGAGGAGCCCGCCACGTCGATATAACTGTCGCCCCGCTTGACGAAATACATGGGAACATCGAGCGCATAATCGACCCAGCGCTCGAACCCCATGCCGGGCTCGAACGCCCATGGCAGCATGCCGGAGCGCGCATTGTCGGTGTCGCGCCAGATCTCGGATCGGAACGAAAGCAAGCCGTTCGGCTTGCCTTCGGTGAACGGCGAATTGGCGAACAGGGCGGTCGCAACCGGCTGCAGCGCGAGCGAGACGCGGAGCTTCTTGACCATGTCGGCTTCGGAGGAGAAGTCGAGATTGGTCTGCACCGTGCAGGTCCGGTACATCATGTCGAGGCCGTAACGGCCGACCTTCGGCATGTAGTCGGTCATGATCTTGTAGCGGCCCTTGGGCATTACCGGGATCTGTTCGCGCGACCATGACGGCGTCATGCCGAGCCCGAGAAAGCCGATGCCAAGCGGGGTCGCCACCTCGCGCACTTGCGCCAGATGCGCCATCACCTCGCTTTGGGTCTGATGCACGGTCTCGACCGGCGCGCCCGACAATTCGAACTGGCCGCCCGGCTCCAGCGAAATCGCTCCGCCGCCGGTCACGTCATAGAGGCCGATGATATTGCCGTGCTCCATGATCGGCTCCCAGCCGAGCAGCAGCTGCATGCCTTCGAGCAGCGCGCCGATGCCGCGCGCGCCCTCATAGGGCACGGGGTGATGCCCCTGCAGCGTGAACGGCGTCTTTTCGTGCTCGGTGCCGATCCGGAATTCGGACGGCGGCTTGGAGCCTGCGGCCAGCCACGCGACCAGTTCATCGCGTGATTGGAGAGGCGTCATATCGATCTGGTCACGCGCCATGCAAATTCCGGATCAAGGGCGCCTCGGTCGGATGCGCGCGGTGTCGGGGATGTCCGCGAACCACCGGGCGCGCGGACGTGAACGTTTCAAACAAGGTCATCGCGGTGGCGCGCCCTCGCCCATCGCGGGCGAAGACATCTCGCCGCAGGAGCAGCCCAGCCGGTCGAGCAGCGCGCAGAGCCTGATGGCGTCCGAGTCCGACAGTTTCGAGCCGACGTGCCTTTCGATCGCGGCCGAGTACGCGGCCCACATCCTCTTCTGCAGTTCACGGCCCGCCTCGGTGATCTCGACGAACTGGCCGCGCTTGTCGATCTTGCACTCGCGCCGCGCCGCCAGTCCCTCGTCCACGAGGCGGTCGATCAGCCGCGAGGTCGAATATTGCGGGATCAGCATCTGCCGCTCCAGCTCGACCGGCCGCAGCTCGCCCGCGGGCGCCCGCGACAGCTCGACCAGGGCATCATACCAGGCCAGCGGCGGGAAGCCTGCTTTCTTCAGGTCCTGCTCGACGGCGTCCAGCACGCGGCTCTGCACCCGCATCAGGCGGATCCAGGCTGCGGTCGCCTCGGTCGATGGTTTACGCTTCATGGCCGAACTCTTGTCTCCCACCAGCAAGCCTAGCGCACTAAATGCATCTGCATCAATCTTGACTCTTTCATGCAGACGCATTTAGTGGCGTTTTGGCGTTAAACCAAGCGTTTCAACAGGAGGAAAATCCGATGAAGCTGTATTATTCGCCCGGCGCCTGCTCGCTCTCCCCCCATATCGCATTGCTCGAAGCCGGCCTGCCCTACGAGCTGGTCAAGGTCGACCTCCGCGCCAAGAAGCTCGAAAACGGTGACGATTTCCTGAAGATCAGTCCCAAGGGCCAGGTGCCTGCACTGGCCTTCGACTCCGGCGAACTGGTAACCGAAGGCCCGGTCATCGTCCAGATGATCGCCGACAAGGTCGCGGCCAAGAACCTGGCGCCGGCGCGCGACAGCGCCGAACGCTACAAGCTGCTGGAGTGGCTGAACTACATCACCACCGAACTGCACAAGAATCTGGGCCCGATGTTCTCGCCGGTGCTGGCCGACGACGCCAAGGCCTTCTTCAAGGACCGGGCGATGGGCAAGTTCAAATATCTGGACGGCCAGCTGGCTGGCCGCGACTATCTGATGGGCAGTCAGTTCACCGTCGCCGATGGCTACCTCTTCACCATGCTGCTGTGGGCCACCGAACGGCTGGGCTTCGACCTGTCCAGCCTGTCGAACCTGACGGCCTACAAGGCCCGCGTCGCCGCCCGCCCGAAGGTGCAGGAGGCGCTGACCAAGGAAGGCCTGCTGAAGGCGGCGTGAGCTTTCGCGAACGGTCATCAACAACAGGGCCGGATCGACGATCCGGGTCTCTTTTTGCGGCGGCTGGATCACCCGCATTCGCCGGTGATCCAGCCGGTGAGTGTGGTTCGCCCCGGAAATGATCGCTTGGCCGGGAAGAACGGGGTCTCGCGACGTGTTTACGCCGCCGCTACCTGCTTCTTCGGCGGGAAGCGACCGTAGAAGGTTTCGTCCTTGGCAGCCATCTCCTCCAGCAGTTTCGGCGGAGCGAAGCGGGCGCCGTATTTGGCCGTGAATTTGTGGCAGAGTTCGACGAATTTCCTGGTGCCCATGAAATCGATATAGGACAGTGTGCCGCCGGTGAACGGCGCGAAGCCGAAGCCCAGGATCGAGCCGACATCGGCCTCGCGCATGTCGGTGATGACGTGATCTTCCACCGTGCGCGCGGCTTCCACCGCCTGCACCACCAAAAAGCGCTGCTTCAATTCCTCGACATCCAGCGTATCCGGATCGAGATGTTTCGGCTGCAGCGCCGCGATCCCGGCCCACAGGCTCTTGCCACGGCCCTTCTCGGGGTAATCGTAGAAGCCCTTGCCGTTCTTGCGGCCGAAGCGGCCCTGTTTTTCGACCATCTCGACCATCAGCTTCTTCTGCGCCTGGTCGATGGCGTTGGCGCCGAGATCGGCCTCCGTCGCCTTCATGATCTTGAGCACGAGGTCGAGCGCCACCTCGTCGGACAGCGATAGCGGCCCGACCGGCATGCCGGCCATCCTGGCGGTATTCTCGATCATCGCCGGCGGCACGCCTTCCATCAGCATTTCCAGGCCCTCGGCGGTGAAGCGCAGCACGCAGCGATTGGCGAAGAAGCCGCGGGAATCATTGACCACGATTGGCGTCTTGCCGATTGCGCGGACGTAGTCGAGCGCGGTCGCCAGCGCGAGTTCGCCGGTGTTCTTGCCGACGATGATCTCCACCAGCATCATCTTCTCGACCGGCGAGAAGAAGTGGATCCCGATGAACTTGCCTTGATCCTTGAATTCCTCGGCCAGCGAGTTGATCGGCAGGGTCGAGGTGTTGGAGGCGAAGATCGCGTCCGGTTTCAAGAGCGGCTGCGCCTTGGCATAGGTCTCGGCCTTGACCCTGCGGTCCTCGAACACGGCTTCGATGACGAGATCGCAATCCCTGAGCGCGTTGTAGTCGGGGGTCGCGGTGATGCGCGACAGGATGACGTCGCGATCGCTGTCCTTGGCGCGGCCCTTGGCGACGAGATCGTCGATCACCTTCCTGGCGTGGGCCTTGCCCTTGTCGGCAGACTCCTGGTCGCGGTCGATCAGCACCACCTCGATGCCGGCCCGCGCCGAGACGTAACCGACGCTGGCGCCCATGAAGCCGGCGCCGATCACGGCGAGCTTCTTCACCTTGGTCGGTGGCACGTTCTGCGGCCGCCGCGCCCCCTTGTTCAGCTCCTGCATCGACAGGAACAGGCTGCGGATCATGGCCGCGGCTTCCTTGGAGCGCAGGATCTGCGCGAAATAGCGCGACTCGATGCGCAGTGCGGCGTCGATCGGCAACTGCAGGCCCTCGTAGACGCAGCTCATGATGGCGCGCGCCGCCGGATAATTGTCATAGGTCTCGCGGCGATAGATCGCGTTGCCGGCCGGGAACATCATCATGCCGGCCTTGGAGAACACCGGACCGCCTGGCAGCTTGAAACCCTTCTCGTCCCAGGGGGCTGTGGCTTTGCCGCCGCCCTTGATCCAGTCCTTGGCCGCCTTGATGAGATCGGCGGCAGGAACGATGGCGTCGACCAGCTTCAACGCCTTGGCCTTGGCGAGATCGACGGCCTCGCCCTTCAACAGCAGCGTCATCGCCTCCTGGGGCGGCACGATGCGCGGCACCCGCTGGGTGCCGCCGGCGCCGGGGAACAGCCCGACCTTGACCTCGGGCAGGCCGAGCCGGGTCTTGGGGTTTTCGGCCGCGACGCGGTGGTGGCACGACAATGTGAGCTCGAAGGCGCCGCCGAGCGCGAGCCCGTTGATCGCCGCGACCCAGGGTTTGCCCGAGGTTTCGATGGCGCGGAACACCAGCGAGGATTTGCGGCTCTCGTCGAACAGCATCTGGTTGGCCGCGACCTCGCCCTTCTCCTTCAGGAGCTCTGCGTAGCGGCGGTTCATGCCCTCCAGCATCGAGAGGTCGGCGCCGGCAGAGAATGCATCCTTGCCCGAGGTGACGACCACGCCCTTGACCGCGGCGTCAGTCGAGGTCTGCTTCACGATCGCCTCGAGCTCGGTGATCGTGGTCTCATCCAGCACGTTCATCGAACGTCCCGGAATGTCCCAGGTGACGAGCGCAATGCCGTCGGTATCGGTCTCGACTTTGAAATTCTTGAAGGCCATGTGGTGTGCTCCCAATTCGATCGCTGCGTCCGCTGCGGTGGCTGGGCAAAGGCGCGCGCTTCGCGCCGTGCCCACCATTTTCTTGTCAACTCGATCGGTGGGCACGCTTCGCATTGCCCACCTACGGCCTACGGCCTCACACCCGTTCGATGATCGTCGCGGTGCCCATGCCGCCGCCGATGCACAGCGTCACCAATGCGGTCTGCTTGTTGGTGCGCTCGAGCTCGTCGAGCACGGTGCCGAGAATCATTGCTCCGGTGGCGCCGAGGGGATGACCGAGCGCGATCGCGCCGCCGTTGACGTTGATCCTGGCGGGATCGATCTCGAAGGCCTGCATGTAGCGCAGCACCACCGAGGCAAACGCTTCGTTCAATTCGAACAGGTCGATGTCGGACTTCTTCATGCCCGAGCGCTGGAACAGCTTTTCGGTAACATCGACCGGGCCGGTCAGCATCATCGCGGGCTCCGAGCCGATATTGGCAAAGGCGCGGATTTTTGCCCGCGGCTTCAGGCCGTGCTTGGTGCCCGCCTCCTTGCTGCCGAGCAGCACCGCGCCGGCGCCATCGACGATGCCGGAGGAATTGCCGGCATGATGCACGTAATTCACCCGCTCGATTTCCGGATGCGACTGGATCGCGACCGCATCGAAGCCGCCCATCTGGCCCATCTCCACAAACGATGGCTTGAGTGACGCCAGGGACTGCATCGTCGTCGCCGGCCGCATATGCTCATCCTTGGCCAGGATGGTGAGGCCGTTGACGTCCTTGACCGGCACCACGGAGTTCTTGAAACGGCCCTCGTCCCAGGCCTTGGCCGCGCGCTGCTGGCTCTGCACCGCGTAAGCGTCGACGTCGTCACGCGAAAAACCGTATTTGGTCGCGATCAGATCGGCGGAGATGCCCTGTGGCATGAAATAGGACGGCACCGCCATCGAGGGATCCATCGGCCAGGCGCCGCCGGAGGCGCCGATGCCGACCCGGCTCATGGATTCGGCGCCGCCGCCGATCACAAGCTCGTGCTGGCCGCTCATGATCTGGGCGGCGGCGAAATTCACGGCATCGAGGCCGGAGGCGCAGAACCGGCTGATCTGAACGCCGGGCACCGCCTCGCCGAGTCCCGCCTTCAGCGCGGCGAAACGGGCGATGTCGGAGCCGGCCTCGCCGACCGGATCGACCACGCCGAGAATGACGTCGTCGACGACGTCCTCGCCGAGATGGTTGCGGTCCTTCAGCGCCGCCAGCGGAACGGTGGCGAGCGCCAGCGCCGTCACCTCGTGCAGCGCACCGTCGGACTTGCCGCGGCCGCGCGGCGTGCGAACGTGATCGTAGATATATGCCTCAGGCATGACGCTCTCCTGATATGAGGATCATAATATGATAGCTGAGCCTGGCCGCGGAAGCAGATCTCAGAACGCCTCCGCCGCCAATTCCATGGTGGTCGCGCATCCGGTCTGGATGCGCGCGAGATGGACCGCGGTTTCCGGCAGCATCCGCTCCATGAAGAAGCGGCCGGTCACCAGTTTCGTCTTCAGATAGGCCGATCCATCGCCGCCCGCAATCTTGTCGAGCGCGACTTTGGCCATCTTCGCCCACATGTAGCCGAGCGTGACGAAGCCGAACAGATAGAGATAGTCGGTGGCGGCGGCGCCGGCATTGTCCGGCTTCATCATCGCGTTCTGCATCAACCAGGTGGTGGCCTGCTGCAGGTGGCCGAGGGCGGTACTCACCGGCGCGACATAAGGCTGCATGGCTTCGTCGCCGTGATGCTCCCTGGCAAAGGCCGCGACCTCGGAGAAGAACGCCATCACGGCGCGCCCGCCGTCCCGCGGCAGCTTGCGGCCGACCAGATCGAGCGCCTGGATGCCGTTGGCGCCCTCATAGATCATGGCGATGCGGGCGTCGCGCACGAACTGCTCCATGCCCTGCTCGGCGATATAGCCGTGGCCGCCATAGATCTGCTGGGCCTGCACGGCATTGGCGAAACCGGCGTCGGTGAGGAAGCCTTTCAGCACCGGCGTCATCAGCCCCATATGGTCGTCGGCTTCCTGGCGATCCTTGGAATCGGACGAGCGATGGGCGACGTCGCTCTTCAACGCCGTCCATACCACCATGGCGCGCGCCGCCTCGTTGAAGGCGCGGATGGTGAGCAGCGTACGGCGCACGTCGGGATGCACGATGATCGGATCGGCCGGCTTGTCGGGTGCTTTCGCGCCCGTCAGCGAGCGACCCTGCAGGCGGTCGCGGGCATAGGCCACCGCGTTCTGATAGGCGACTTCCGATTGCGCCAGCCCCTGCACGGCGACCCCGAGCCGGGCCTCGTTCATCATCACGAACATGCCCTGCATGCCGCGGTTTTCTTCGCCGATCAGCCAGCCGGTAGCGCTGTCATAATTCATCACGCAGGTGGAGTTGCCGTGAATGCCCATCTTGTGCTCGATCGAGCCGCAGCTGACGCCGTTGCGCGCGCCCACCGAACCGTCGGCATTGACCAGGAATTTCGGCACCACGAACAGCGACACGCCCTTGATCCCGGCGGGGGCCCCCTCGATTCGCGCCAGCACGAGATGAATGATGTTGCAGGCGAGATCATGCTCACCGGCAGAGATGAAGATCTTGGTGCCGGTAATCTTGAAGCTGCCGTCGCCCTGGCGCACCGCCTTGGTGCGCAACAGGCCGAGATCGGTGCCGCATTGCGGCTCGGTCAGGTTCATGGTGCCGGTCCATTCGCCCGCCACCATCTTCGGCACATAGGTCTGCTTCTGTTCCGGACTGCCATGCACGATCAGCGCTGCGGTCGCCCCCATGGTCAGGCCGCCATACATCGAGAAAGCCATGTTGGCCGAGCACTGGAATTCGTTGACGGCCTGGGACAGCGTGACCGGCAGGCCCTGCCCGCCATATTCGGTCGGCGCCGAAAGACCGAGCCAGCCGCCTGCGGCGACCTGCCTGAAAGCCTCCTTGAAACCCTTCGCGGTGGTCACCGAGCCGTCGTCATGGCGCACACAGCCTTCGAGATCGCCGACCCGATTGAGCGGCTGCAGCACTTCCTCGGCGAGCTTGGCGGCCTCGCCCAGGATCGCCTCGCGCACATCGGCGGAGGCATCCGAAAAACCGGGAAGGTTGTCATAGCGGTCGATCTGGAAGACATCGTTGAGCAGGAAGCTCACATCTTCCACGGGGGCTTTATAAATCGGCATGGGTTTCTCCCGGCGGCTGGTTTTCGGATGGCCGCCCCGTTTAAGATAGACTTCACGGCGCAGCAATCACTTCAGGTTCCGAGTCGGACCTTAGATGGCTCCGCCCCGCGGCGGCAGCGGCTGCGACAACGTGACCGCGACTGCGGAGAGGCGCCCGGCTGCGCCCAGCCCCACTTTGCCGCAGGCGTAACTTTCGCTGTCCGCCGACCCATTCCTTAACCCGTTCTTTACCGTAACGCGAAAAAGTCGAGCTGAGAGGCTGACGACCCGCGCACGATTGGATTGTCTCTTGTTTGGGACGCGCGGGGAGGCTGTGGGCGCCAGATTGAGCGCCGGAGCGGAACCGGACGGAAGCATGAATTCGCGCGTATCGAGTGTCGACGGGATCGATCCAACCGTCCGCGACCGGGCTGAGGCCGCCGCGCGGCGGGCCGGCATGTCATTGAGCGACTGGCTGAATTCCACTCTCGGCGAGTCCGCCCCGCCGGCTCCGCGCAATCCCGTCCCGCCAACGGGAGACGTTTCGGACATTCACCAGCGGCTGGATTCGATCACCCGCCAGATCGAGCAGATCTCGCAGCCGCTACGGCGTAACGATCCCTCCCGCGACCAGGGCGCCGTCGCCCGCCAGTTGAACGACGCCATTTCGCGGCTCGATGCGCGGTTGTCGCAGATTTCGAGCCCGCAAGGAGCCAAGCCCGCGCAAGAGAAGCAGCTCAAGGCCGGGGCCGCCGTCGCGAGCCAGATCTCGCATCCAATCGCGAGCCAGGCGCCAAGCCTCGCCTCGGACCAAGTCTATCGAAATTCGCCGCCGCTGAGCCCCACCTCGCTCGATTTCGCGGTCGCCGAGATCGTGGCGCGCCAGAGCGAGCTCGATTCAGCCGCGCGCGCGATCTCGCCGCGCAACGCGCCGCCGATCGTGCCGGGGCCGCTGCCGGGTGCGGATTTTTCCTCGCTCGAGCGGCAACTGTTCAAGATCACGAGCCAGATCGAGGCGCTGCACCGCCCCGATGCGATCGAGCAATCGATCGCGGCGTTCCGCAGCGAATTGGCGGAAATCCGCCAGGCCATCACCGAAGCGATGCCGCGCCGCGCGATCGAATCGATCGAGAGCGAAATCCATTCGCTGGCACGCCGCATCGACGACAGCCGGCAGAGCACGACCGACAACCAGGCCCTCGCCAATATCGAGCGTGCGCTCTCCGAAATTCGCGAAGTCCTGCGCTCGCTGATGCCGGCCGAGCAGCTCGCCGGCTACGACGAGGCGATCCGCAATCTCGGCGCCAAGCTCGATACGATCCTGCGCGCCAACGACGATCCCTCCACGGTGCAGCAGCTGGAAAACGCCATCGCGGCGCTGCGCGGCATCGTCTCCAATGTCGCCTCCAACGACGCCCTGGCCCGGCTATCGGAGGACGTGCACCTGTTGTCGTCGAAGGTCGATCAATTGACCCGCGCCGGCAACAACGGCGATTCCTTCGCGATCCTCGAACAGCGCATTGCCGCGCTGACCTCGGCTCTGGAAAGCCGCGAGCGGCCGGTCGTCAGCGATCAGTCCGAACAGATCGAGGCCGCGCTGCGGGCCCTGTCCGACCGCATCGATCGCATGCAGGTCGGCGGCGACGGCGCGGCCGCGTTTGCCCATCTCGAACAGCGCGTGACACATCTGCTCGAGCGCCTGGAGTCGTCCAGCGATCCTCGCGCCGGCAATCTGACCAAGGTCGAGGACGGCCTGCAGGATGTGCTGCGCCATCTCGAGAACCAGCATGCAGCGATTGCCCGGCTTGGCATGGAGAGCAGTCGCCCGGCGCCGACACCGTCCGATTCAAGTCCGCAGGATGCGGGCCTGATCGATCTGTTCAAGCGCGAATTGACCGACATCCGTTTCAGCCAGACCGAAGCCGGCCGTCAGACCCAGGATTCGCTCGAGGCGGTGCACTCGACGCTCGGCCATGTGGTCGATCGTCTGGCGACGATCGAAGGCGATCTGCGCACGACTCGCGCAGCGCCGCCGCAGCCGCCGGAAC
>NZ_JBAURI010000205.1:0-3721 GCF_049581145.1 Bradyrhizobium sp. | reverse complement strand
TTCTCGGCGCGGCGCGCTTCCAGCAGCAGATCGCTGCCACGCTCGGCCGCCGCGTGACCCCGGGCCACGCCGGACGGCCGCCGCGCAACGACACCGCCAGCGCTGTGCCGAACCGTCTGCAAGCACGGCCCAGGCGCGATGGCAACCGTCGACGCAAAAACCCTTGACATCATCGAGGCATCACTCGTTCACACCCAGCACACAGGGTGAAAGAGCCTGATCGGCACGGCACGCCTGCTTCACCCCCGGGCCACACCGTGTTATTCTCGGACAGAACGAAAGACAGAACCCATGGCAAGCACCAAAGCAATCAACGTCGAACTGAGCGCCAAACAGCAGGCGATCCTGCAACGTCAGTTGGAAAGCGGACACTACGAGAACGCCAACGAAGTCATCGATGACGCGCTGAGGCTGATGAATGAGCGGGATGCCATATTTGATGAGTGGCTGCGGGGAGAAGTAAACGCCGCGATGGCCGACAAGCGAGCTTCGGTCCCGGCGGAAACGGTTTTCAAACGGCTGGAAGCGCGTCATGCCCGTCGGGTGAAAGCGCCCAAGCGTGGCAAGTAGGGTCGTCTTCAGTCGACGTGCCGAACGGCGGTTGACTGAACTGTACGACTATATTGCCGCCGCCAACTCGCCGGTTGTGGCCATCGGCTATATCCGCCGTATCCGGTTGGCGTGCCTCGCGCTGGCAGATTTTCCCGAGCGCGGCCTGCGTCGCGACGACATCCTGCCGGGTCTGCGCATTATCGGCTTTGAGCGCAGGGTGACGATCGTGTTCCGTGTGCTAGCCACGCGGGTAGAGATCGTCACGATTGCCTATGGCGGGCGGAGTTTCGAGCGCGAGCTGCGCAGGCGGAAATAGGGAAGAAAACGGGGACCACGTTTATTCGGCTGGCTGCGTTGCGCTCCCCGCCATCGCCGCTGCTGGAGGCGCTCATGCCCCGTCGTTCCCGGATCACCGCCGCCCCGGTCCACATCATTCAACGCCGCAACAACCGTGGCGTCTGCCTCTTCGCCGATACCGACTACGAACTTGATCTCGCACACTTGCGGGCCCTGGCCGTGAAGTTCGCGTGCGTGGGGTGAGTTAGCGATCGCCTTTGCTCGAAGAGCAAAGGCGGGCGCGTAACCCACCGTTGCGCCCAGGACATCGATACCGAGCATCGTGATGGAAGCGGTGGGTTACGCTTCAGCCGTCATTCGGACGGCTGAAGCTAACCCACCCCACGAGATGATTGAACCGCACGACCAATATGTGCGGCTCGGCCGTAACAGGCAAGCGCGCCGCGAAGCCTATCGGGCCCTATTCCGCGAGGCCTTGGACGAGACCGTTGTCGACGAGATCCGCGCGGCGACCAATGGTGGATTCGTTCTCGGCGCGGCGCGCTTCCGGGAGCAGATCGCTGCCATGCTCGGCCGCCGCGTGACCCCGGTCCAGGCCGGACGGCTGCCGCGCAAAGACGCCGTCAGCGCTGGGCCGAACCGTCCGCAAGCACGGCCCAGGCGCAATGGCAGCCATCGACGCAAAAACCGCTGAGGTCATCGAGGCATCACTCGTTCACACCCGGCCGGCACACAGGGTGAACAGTTGCGAAATAGTGGTCCCCTATTCTCCCCGCTCCCATATTCTCCTACGATCGCCTCGTCGCCCCGTACTATGTCCAACCACTTCTGTGCGACGTCGGCTCGCGCTAACCCAAAAAGCCTGAGATGGAGAATTGTAGCATGGCGAAGCTCGTCTTTGGAATGAACCAGTCTTTGGACGGCTACGTCGATCATATGGCGTTTGCACCAAGCCCCGCGCTGTTCCGTCATTTCATCGAGCAGGCGCGCAACCAGGCGGGCAGTGTGTACGGTCGCGGCCTGTACGAGGTGATGCGCTATTGGGACGACGACCATACCGAGTGGAACGCGGGAGAACGCGATTTCGCAACGGCGTGGCGCAGCCAGCCGAAGTGGGTCGTATCGCGTTCGCTGACGGCAGTCGGTCCCAACGCCACTCTCGTCGAGGGCGACCTCGATGCGGCCATGCGCGGGCTGAAGTCTGAGCGCGTTGGTGAAATTGACGTTGGCGGACCAGACCTGGCGCGAACCTTGGGCGACCTTGGTCTTATCGATGAGTATCGAATCTATCTCCACCCGGTCGTGCTTGGTGGCGGCAAGCCATTCTTCACCGGTCCCCGGCCGCCGCTCCGCCTGCTGACCAGCGATCTCATTGACGAGGACGTGATTAGGTTGACATACGTTCCTGCATAGTTACGCGACGTGCTCGACGAACTGCGCCGACGCGACACGTCCGTGCCGCGCTGATCGCGTCGTTCCGATCGCCGGCAGGCGCTTCTGGTCTACTGCCAGCAACGGACGGCTGACGTTCGCGCTGCTCCGTCGTCAGAGCCCGCGCGAGGGCCGCCATGCGGCCAAACGCACTGGAATGTGAGGGATCACGGGCGAGCCGAACGCGCACGACGCGCGCAGCGCCAATCTTGTGGATGGCTTGTGCATAACCTCGATGGTGTCGAAAAATCCGGCTTGCCGCCGTCCAAAATCACCGGTACTCGTGTTCATGTTTCGTTCCCACCTGAGGGGCGTCCGTCATCGTCACGGACGCGGGGGACGGGATGCGGTGGACGTGGCGGTGTCGGGCGTGACACGCGATTGCAGGGCGGACTGAGGTCTGTGAGCGGTCAGCATCACGCGGACGAACGACGCCGTCACGGTCGGCGAAATCGTGTGGTCCTGGCACCCGTTGCTGGTGTCAAGTCTCGCGGAGGCAAGCATCGGCCCGACCGGGCAGATGAGCCATCATCCGCGGGGCGACGGTGGCAAGAAGGATATTCGTCGCCGGGGAGAGCACGTATAAGCTGAAAAACCACTGCGTGCGGGGATGCCGGGTGATTTCCGGTGCGACCGCTGTGAATACTCGTGTGCTTTTATCGACACCACCAAGTCGCACACGAGGCTGCGGGTGCATCGGGCACCCGGCATTCCCGCGCGCCCTCTGTCTTCAGGGCGCAATGGTCCGGCAAAACTTCGGGCGCACCGCGCCGCGAGACTGCGAACTGACGTCTGTAGTCATGGCGCTTGCAAGGAGGCAATCGAGAGACCTGTGCGTGTTGCAAGATGGACTGCTTCGCGGAGCCTGTCATCGGGCGGCGCGTTGCGCCGACCCGTTGGCTCGCAATGACGGCCTCCGCAGTGACAGCAATGACGGCCTTGGCCTCACCCCGCCTGCATTGCGCGCGCGGCGGTGCTGTGGCGGCGGATCAGACTGGCGATGTCGAGGCCGGGAATGGCGCCATCGGTGACCGCCCATTTGCCGGCGACCATGACGCGGTCGGCGCGGTGCGCGCCGCACAGCACCAAAGCCGCGAGCGGATCGCCGTGGCCCGAAAAGCGCAATTCGTCGAGCCTGAACAGCGCGAGATCGGCGGCCTTGCCGACCGCGATCTCGCCAAGCTCGGGGCGGCCCACGCAGGCCGCCGATCCCCGCGTAGCCCAGCGCAGCGCGTCCCTGTGGCTGACCCGGCCTACGCCGTAGCGCGCCCGCTGCAGCAGGAATGCCGCGCGCACCTCCTGCATCAAATTGGACTCGTCGTTGGAGGCCGAGCCGTCGACGCCGAGACCGATGCCGACGCCGGCTTCCTCCATGTCGCAGACCGGGCAGCATCCGGATGCCAGGATCTGGTTGCTGCAGGCGCAATGGCTGACGGTCGTC
>NZ_JBAURI010000204.1:0-1503 GCF_049581145.1 Bradyrhizobium sp. | reverse complement strand
TTCCAAAGGGACTGGGCCCCAAGGAGGCGGCACCTGTGATTTGCGCAGGGATTACGACCTATAAGGGGATCAAAGAGACGGAGGCCAAGCCCGGGGAGTGGATTGCGATCTCGGGCTGCGGCGGCCTCGGGCACCTCGGGATCCAGTACGCCAAGGCGATGGGCCTGCATGTCTGCGGGATTGACGTCGACGACGGGAAGCTCGCCCACGCCAAGCGGCTCGGCGCCGAAATTGTCATTAACGCGAAGATCGGCAATCCAGCAGCCATCTTGAAAAAGGAAATCGGCGGCGGAGCGCATGGCGTATTGATCACGGCGCCGTCCCTCCCGGCCTTCAAACAGGGCGTGGAAATGACTCGAAAGCATGGAATTTGCGTGCTGGTCGGTCTACCCCCGGGAGAATTTCCGCTGCCCCTCTTTGATGTCGTCGCCAACTGCGTCACGGTGCGCGGCTCGTTCGTCGGCACGCGTGAGGACATGGCCGAATGCCTGCAGTTCGCCGCCGAGGGTAGGGTCAAAGCCGACATCGAGATCCAGCCGCTCTCCGCGATCAACACCATTTTCGAACGCCTAGAGAAAGGCGAGGTGCCATCGCGTGTCGTGCTCGACTTTGTTGGCGGCAAAAATCAAAGGGCGTCCGCTCCGCCAACACGAGAAGCGATCCCGGCCTGAGCCAGTTGTGCGGAGCGCCAGTGCATCGGCTCTGACGCTCCGACATCAGTGGCAATATGACCTACAACCGCTTCCGTGCAGACTCTCACATAACGTGGCCTCGGGATGGCACTGTCACGTTGCCGTGCGAAGTGCACGCGCGGACTACGCCTTACGGATTTTTCAGGTCGCCGCTAAGGCTTCGTGCCACGTGCTCATCGCCGCGGTGCGGAGCGCGCGGTGTGTTTGAGCTGACGTGAGATGGCGTTGGACGTTGAAAGTATTGTAGGCGGCGGCTGATGCGAATTCTCGGCCCGATTATTCTTCCATCGCCCGCGGGAGCGTAAGATGCAACGCTTCAAGAGCGCGTGCTCAGCCCAGAAGTTCCTCTCAGTTCCGGAAATAGAGCCAGACCGCCTGGTGAATGATCTCCGGCGGGAACCGATACACCTGGAGTAGCTGATTTTCCTCATGCTCTTCGGCTACCCCGCATTCAAAGCGCCAGCAAGCTGCCTGCGCCGTGACAATGCCCTCGCAGACTATGCCGCGGTGATCATCGCCGCCGACAACCTTGGTGCGACTGGAGGGGCGAGTCCCGACGTCTTCATGCGGGCAGTGACGCGCGCCAGCGAGATCTGCATCGGGATCGCGAGCGCTGGCACCATTCTCGCAGTGACTGATTTCGACGGGGCCCAGCGGCGGCTCGCTGTGTCCGGCGCGTCATCGCACTCGAACCGATGATCGTCACGTCCGCTACCAGTCCCTCACGTTGCAGATAACGGCCCATGATGTTCAGGGCGCTGGCCCCCGCGGCCTGACCTTCAACTGAGCCTACTCGGGAACAATTCTTCTC
>NZ_JBAURI010000203.1:0-14830 GCF_049581145.1 Bradyrhizobium sp. | reverse complement strand
CGGCCTTGCGCTGGGTGGCCGCGAGCGCCTCCTGATTTTTCTGCTCGGCCTCCATCTGTTCCATGCGGAACAGATTGTCCTTGAAGGTACGCGCCGCGCGGGCGTTGTCGCCAACCTCGTCGCCGCGCTCGGTAAAGGGAATCTCGACCGCCTTGTTGCCGTTGGCGAGTTCCAGCAGCACGTCGCCGATGCGGCGGATCGGGCGGGCGATGTTCATCACCGAGAACATCGCTGAGCCGATCAGCACCAGCACGACGAGCACGCCGACGACCAGCGCGATGGTTGCGACCTGGTCCAATTCGGCGAGCAACTGGGTCTGACGTTTGGTCGAATACTCGGTGCCCACCTCGACGGCCTTGCCGATCCGGGCGCGGATCTCATTGGCTGTGGCAAACACGCCTCCGTTGAGAACGCGAACTTTCGCGTCCTCGGCCTTGAGGGTGTCGCCCGCCTCGGTCCTGAATTGATCGGCGATGACGGCGAGTTGGTCGATTGCGGCCTGGATGTCGTTTTCGCTCGCGAACGTGCGCGCGCGCTTCAGCGCGGCGATGACCTGGTCCGCGCGGCTGGCGGAGAGCTCCTTTTGCTTCGGGTCGGCATTCGCCGCGAATCGCCAGCCAGCGGCGCGAGCGGCGTGCAATGCCGCATCAGCCTCCCGCAGATTGACTTCGACGGCGAGACGGTTGGGCGATCCGATGAGGCTCGGCGAGGCCAGAAGCTCGTCGAGCCCCCGGCTCCATGCCTCGGCGGACAGATTGGTCTTGGCGAATCCGGCAAGGACGGTCGCGCGGGCGGCCATCAAATCGTTTCCGGCGGTCAGCGATTTCTCGACGAACGTCCTGATCTCGCGGTACATCGCCCTGGCCACCTCGCGCTGTGCCCGTTGCGCGGCGGCGTCGATTTCGGTCCCGGCCTGCGCGAGATTGGTCCGCAGGGCGGCCGCGCTCCTGTCCAGCCGATCCGCCGAAGGCGCGCCGCTGATGTCCAGCGCGGCAAGCTCCGCGCGCAGGATCGCTGACTCGGCGGCCTGGGCGTTTTCCTTGTTGTCGGTGTTGATGAGGACCATTCTGCTTAGAACGGCAATCGATTGATTGCCCATCAGCTGGCTGACAAGCATGCCGGCGACCAAGACGACGCCGAGGCCGGCCGTCAGACCGAGCTTGGTGCCGATTCGAAAATTGAAACGCGCCATCGTGTTTTGCTTCCCCCGCATCCGAGAAGCAGTTGGCGGCGTAAAGCTAAATTAAGGATGAAATCAAATACCAGTACAACTACAGGCAGTATCGGCAAAACCCGGCCGGACGCGAAGAAGATGCGCCCGAGCGCAGCTTCTTGCATCCGCAATTCCCGGAAAGGGCGATCAGCGCGTCACCACAACCTTGGTTCCGACCGACACCCGCTGGTAGAGGTCGGTGATGTCGGGGTTCAACATGCGGATGCAGCCATAGGACACGAAGCCGCCGACCGAGTTCGGCACGTTGGTGCCGTGGATGGCGTATTCGCCGCCGGCAAGCGTCATGGCCGCGACCCCCATCGGGTTCTGCGGCGAGCCGCCGGGGATCACGTCCGGGATGTTCGGCTTGTCGTGCTTTACTTCCGCCGGAGGCGACCAGGCCGGGTTGCGGTATTTGCCGTCGATCCGGGTCTCACCGGCCCATTGCTTGCCCGATTTGCCGACGCCGACGGGATAGCGCATGGCGTGTTCCTCATCGAGAATGAGATAAAGACGCCGTTCGCTGGTCCTCACCACGATCGTTCCGGGCGAATATTCAGCTGCGTGAATACCGACCACTTCCGGCCGGGCCTCAGCCATTCCGGTCGTCAGCAGCATCGCCCCGACGGTGGCGGCCATCGCCGCCAAAAGCCTTTTCGACATTGATCCCTCTCCGCTGTCGTCTCACGCGCCCGTGCAGCGACAAGTTCGTTCATGTTCCCGCCAAATGCCGGTCTGGGTGCGCATTTGTAGCCGCACGTTCACCAGATGGTTTCCATGCTGGCCTTCAAACTCGTTCAGCGGAGGAAAGAAAAGAAAATATTGGCCCCAAAGTAAATGACTTGAAAACAACACCTGCGGGTAAACCGCCGCGCCCGCGCCATAGTTCCGGCGATCGGCGATCAGCCCATCGAATTGACGCCGACACGCGGACGCAGCGCGGGCCGGCGTCCGGGGAGTGGCGATTCTGCCCGCCAGCCTTATGCCGACTTCTCCTTCTTGTTCTGGCGGTGCTGAACGAGATCGTCGACCACGGCTGGATCGGCCAGGGTCGAGGTGTCGCCGAGGCTACCCGGCTCGTCCTCGGCGATCTTGCGCAGGATGCGGCGCATGATCTTGCCGGAGCGGGTTTTGGGCAGTCCCGGCGCGAACTGGATCTGATCGGGTGAGGCGATCGGCCCGATATCCTTGCGCACCCACGCGACCAGCTCCTTGCGCAGCTCCTCGGTCGGCTGGACGCCTTCCATCAGCGTCACATAGGCGTAGATGCCCTGGCCCTTGATGTCGTGTGGATAGCCCACCACAGCGGCCTCCGAGACCTGGGCATGCGCGACCAGCGAGCTTTCGACCTCGGCGGTGCCCATGCGGTGGCCGGAGACGTTGATGACGTCGTCGACCCGGCCGGTGATCCAGTAATAGCCGTCGGCGTCGCGCCGGCAGCCGTCGCCGGTGAAATATTTGCCCTTGTAGGTCGAGAAGTAGGTCTGTTCGAACCGGGCGTGATCGCCATAGACGGTCCGCATCTGGCCGGGCCAGGATTTGACGATGCAGAGATTGCCGGTGGCCTCGCCTTCCAGCGTCTTGCCCTCGGCATCGACGATCTCCGGCACCACGCCGAAGAACGGCTGCGTCGCCGAGCCGGGTTTCAATTTGGTCGCGCCCGGCAGCGGCGTGATCAGGATGCCGCCGGTCTCGGTCTGCCACCAGGTATCGACGATCGGGCAGCGGTCCTCGCCGACGACGCGATGATACCATTCCCAGGCTTCCGGATTGATCGGCTCGCCGACCGAGCCGAGCAGCCTGAGACTCTTGCGCGAGGTCCTCTTCACCGGCTCGTCGCCGGACTGCATCAGTGCGCGGATCGCGGTCGGCGCGGTGTAGAAGATGTTGACCTGGTGCTTGTCGATCACATTCCAGAAACGAGAATTGTCCGGATAATTCGGCACGCCCTCGAACATCAGCGTGGTCGCGCCGTTGGCCAGCGGGCCGTAGAGAATATAGCTGTGGCCGGTGACCCAGCCGACATCGGCGGTGCACCAGTAGATGTCGCCGTCGTGATAGTCGAACACATATTGATGCGTCATCGAGGCGAACACGAGATAGCCGCCCGAGCTGTGCAGCACGCCCTTCGGCTGGCCGGTCGAGCCTGACGTATAGAGGATGAACAGCGGATCCTCGGCGTGCATGTGCTCGGCCGGGCATTCCGTCGTCACCATCTGCGCCGCCTCGTGGTACCAGAGGTCGCGCGACGGCTTCATGTCGACCTTGCCGCCGGTGCGCTTGACCACCACGACCCAGTCGACGCCTTCGACCTTGGCCAGCGCTGCATCGACATTGGCCTTCAGCGGCACCTTCTTGCCGCCGCGCAGGCCCTCGTCGGCGGTGATGACCAGCTTGGACTGACAGTCGTTGATGCGCTGGGCCAGGCTGTCGGGCGAGAAGCCGGCGAACACCACCGAATGGATGGCGCCGATCCGGGCGCAGGCCAGCATCGCATAGGCGGCTTCCGGGATCATCGGCAGATAAATAGTGACGCGGTCGCCCTTCTTGACGTTGCGGGTACGCAGGATGTTGGCCATCCTGCAGACTTCGTCATGCAGCTGCCGATAGGTGATGTGCTTCGACTGCGAGGGATCATCGCCCTCCCAGATGATCGCGGTCTGGTCGCCACGCTGATGGAGATGCCGGTCGATGCAGTTGTGGGCGACGTTGAGCACGCCGTCCTCGAACCATTTGATCGAGATGTTGCCGGGTGCAAACGACGTGTTTTCGATCTTGTGCGGGAATTTCATCCACTCTAGGCGCTTGGCCTGTTCCGCCCAGAAGGCGTTCGGGTCCGCGATCGAACGGTCGTACATCTCGCGATATTTGGCCTGATCGACCCAGGCGCGTTTGGCCCATTCGGCCGGCACGTCATAAATCTTCTCGGACATTTTCACCCTCCACCATGCGGCCAGTGAGCGCTGACACTGCAAACCGTCTTCGTTGTTATGTCGATTATGCGTCTTCCCGCAGGGGGCCGACAAGCGGCACGAGTAAAACCTTCGACGGTCAGCCCGACCATGCGCAGGATCAAACGGCCTCTTGGGACGCGGCGGCTCCCCCGGATACCAGTTCAGCCGCCCCCCGCCTCGGCTTGCATCAAGGTTAGCGGGCGAATGGCTCCCATGAAAGGTATCCTGAGACCGGTACGCCGCTTCTGCGGACTCGCAATGCGGAACATAACCCCCTAAATGCCTCCCCCGGGGGCCAATGGCCTCTCGGAACCAAAGGCCGAAAGCCGGCTTGAGTTGACAGGACCCGGAGCAGGGCGTCTAAAGCCATGATGGATCAGCAGAATTTCGAGGCTGCGCGGCGCGCTTCGGCGGATCCTGAGATCGCTTTGGCAAAAGCACTCGGGCAATGGCCCAAATCGCCCGCGGCAAAGCTCAAGATCAGCGCCAAGCTGGGCAAACCAGGCCCGATTCACGCTTCGGTCGAGTCTCTCGCCAGCGAAGTCGGCTTGAAGCTCGGCGACCAGAACCAGCTGACCATCCGCCGCATCAAGCGCGGCAAGGGTTATTCCTTCGTGCGCGCCAACGGCGCGCATATTCGCGATGCCCGCACCATCCGCCGCCTCCATGCGATGGCCGTGCCGCCGGCCTACGCCGAGGTGCGCTATTCGCCCGATCCCAGCTCGCATCTACAGGCGGTCGGCCGCGATGCCGCCGGACGGCTGCAATACCGGTATCACGCCGACTGGGAGAAGGTCCGCGAGCATCGCAAGGCTCATCGTCTGGCGAAGCTGGTCGCCGCACTGCCGAAGATCCGCCGCAACGTCTCGGCGCATCTGTCGAGCGAACGGCTCACCCGCGAATTCGCGCTGTCCGCGGTAATCGAGCTGATCGCGCGCACCGCGATTCGGCCTGGCAACGAGTCCTATACGCGGCTGAACGGCACCCGCGGCGCCACCACGCTGTTGAAGTCCAATGTGACGCTGGAAGACGATTGTGTCGTGCTGACCTTCAAGGCCAAGGGCGGCAAGGCCGTGCGCAAGGAATGCAATGCGGCCAAGCTGGTGCGGGCGATCGGCATTTTGCGATCCGTACCGGGAAAGCGCATGTTCCAGTACCGCGACGGCTTCGGCACAGTGCGCGCGGTTTCGACCGCGCAGGTCAACGCGTTCCTGCGCGAGATCGCGGGGATCAAGATTTCGCTGAAGGATTTTCGTACCCTGATGGCCTCGGCGGTGGTGCTGGAATCGCTGTCGCGGATTTCGCCGGCGGCGAGTGCCCGCGGCCGCAAGAAGCAGGTGCTGGAGGCGGTTCGCGCCGCCGCCGATCATCTCTCCAACACACCGGCGATCTGCCGCAAGAGCTATGTTCACGACACCATCGTCACCGCGTTCGAGGACGGCATCCTCGAGCGCTTCGCCGCGACCATGAAGGGCTACCGCTCGCAGTCGAAGCGCGAAGCGCTGCTGGCGCAGGTGGTGATGGCGGCGGCGGTGTAGCGACGGCAACGGGCAGAACCGGCGGCGCGGTCCCCGATTCGGATCTTGGAATGGCCATTTGACGAAGCGTCATTGCGAACCGATCCGTTGGCTCGCCGTGACGGAGCTATCCGGCTTTGAACATCATCGTGCGGGACAGCTACGCTACACTTTCCAGATACGCCTCTTCGGCGGCCGCCACGGCGTCGGGCGTGCCGACATGCATCCACACGCCATCGAGCCGGAGTCCATACAGCCGATCCTGCTCCTCAGCCGCATCGAACAGTTTTGTCAGCGAAAACTCGCCCGCCGGCGCGCCCTTGAAGATCGATGGCGACAGGATCGCGGCGCCTGCATAGACGAATGGGACCACCTGATGTTCGCGCCGCTTGCGCAGCAGGCCATCCGGCAGCATGGCGTAATCGCCGCGCCCGCCATAGCCGATGCTGTCCGCGGTCGGCGCCATCAGGAGCAAAATGTCCATGCGCGCGGGATCGAAGGTTTCCGCCAGCCGCGTGAGATTGCACCGCACGCCATCGATCCACAGCGTGTCCGAATTGACGTGGAAGAACGGCGTCGTGCCGAGCAAAGGCAGCGCCTTGACGACGCCGCCACCGGTGCCGAGCACCTGGTCGCGCTCGTCCGAGACGATCACGTGCGGACGGGTGCGGGAGGCGACATGCGCGATGATCTGCTCTCCGAGGTAATGCACATTGACCACGGCCTCAGTCACGCCGGCGGCGGCAAGCTTGTCGAGCGCGTGATCAAGCAACGGGCGCCCCGCGACCTGCACCAGCGGCTTCGGCAGATGATCCGTCAACGGCCGCATGCGCAGGCCGAAGCCTGCAGCGAGGACCATGGCTTTGCTGGGTCGGACGGACATCTCGAGAACTTTTCGAACACTATTCCTGTCGCGAATCATATCACGCCGACCGGATCGGCGACATGGTCGACGACGCCATAGTCATCGGACATGACGGCCATACGACGGCGATGAAGGATCTGGCGCTGGCGATCCAGGGTCAGGCCTCCGCCCCGGTTCGCCGCGCCGGCTGCTTCTTCTTCTTGTCGCCCTGCCTGAGGAAGCTGACGCCGATCTGGTCGCCATTGACCCAGGACAATTCGCAGCGCCGATAGGCGAGCCCGGTGGACGACAGTAGCAGGAAAAATTCCTTCAGATGCAGGCCCTCGACCGAGCCGTCGACGGTGAGTTTCGCGCCGGTCTCGGAGACGTCATCCATGACGCAGTCGCGCCGCCAGGTGCCGTCGATGCCCATCATGTGCGCGGGGATGCCGCGCTCGAATGTGACGCGGTCACCCTTGCGTCGTTCGCTCGCCATATCCCGCTCCAACCCTCTCCCGCTTCAGCCGTTTCAGCCGCGCGGCAGACTAGGGAGGGTCGGCTAACAACCGGTAAATCTACGGGCCCGATGGCGGGACACAGGGGGCGGGACCGATGGTTGAAGCGCCCTATGGTGGAGGGACGTGGGCCCCATACCAGGCGCGCACCGGCGACAGGGCCGGGTGTGCCAGCGAGCGGATGAGATAAGTCCAGATCCGGGGCTGGTGACGCAGATATTGTGGTTTGCCGTCGCGCCGGTTGAGACGCGCGAAGGTGCCGAGCAGTCGCGTGTTGCGCTGCGCCGACATCAGCGCGTAGAGCGCGGCGAAGCTGGCCGGATCGAAGGCGTCGCAGGCCTCGCGCCGCGCCTTGATGTAGCGCGTCAGGAGCGCAAGCTCGAGTGCCTCCGGGACATCGATCCGGGCGTCCTGCAACAGCGACACCAGGTCGTAAGCGGCCGGCCCGATCACGGCATCCTGGAAATCGATGATGCCGACCCGTGCGAGGCCGCTGCGTGCGCCGAGCCAGATCAGGTTGGGGGAATGAAAATCCCGCAACACCCAGGTTTTCGCTGTCGCCCAAGCCGTCTGCAGCAGATCGCGCCACATCCCGGCAAATTCGGTCAGCAGCGCCTCGCTCAACGGGGCGCCGCGGTCCGGCAGATACCATTCCGCCATCAGGCCGACCTCCACCAGCATCGCCTCGGTGTCGAAGGCCGGAATGACATAATCGACATCCGCCACCAGCGGCAGCCGGTCCGGCAGGGGCTCGCGGTGCAGCATCGCCAGCAGCTCGGTCGCGGCCTCGTACCGCTCGGGAATCGGTTGCGGCGGCTCGCCTTCGACCATGGCGGCGCTGCCGAAATCCTCGGTGATCAGGAAGCCGGCCTCGAGATCGGCATGATGGATGGCGGGCGCCGAGAAACCATGGGCACGCAGGCCGTTGGCGATCGCCACGAAGGGCTTTACGTCCTCGGCCAGATGCACCGCCGCGCTATACGACTTGCCGTCATAGATCGCGGGCCCATCCGGCCGCTTCGGCGAGTTCATCAGGATGAAAGCGCCGTCGTCACGCATCAGCCGCGCATAGGACCGGATCGAGGCGTCGCCGGCCATGCGCCGCCGCCTGGCATCGGCAAAGCCGGCGTCGGCCAGAAACTGCCGCAGCGCTTTCAATCGCTCGACCAGGTGGGCAGCTCTGCCGTAACCGGCGATCGCGGCCGACCGTGCGTTCGGACCGAGCTCCGGGCAATGATCGAAAGCGATGTCGATGCGGTCGCCGCCGAGCGCGTCCTGCGCCCGTTCCGGCCATTCGATCAACGCCACCGTGGCCTCGGGCAGCGGTGCGAGCCCGATCTCGTCGAGTTCGGAAGGGTCCCCGATCCGATAGAGGTCGGCGTGGACCAACGCAAAGGATGGAAGGTCGTAGCTCTGGACCAGCGTGAAGGTCGGGCTCGGCACCTCCAGTGCATCGTCGTCGGCGAGATAGCGGATCATCGCCCGCGCCGCCGCAGTCTTGCCCGCGCCGAGCTCGCCCGACAACGTAATGACGTCGCCGGGACCGATCAGGAGGGCGAGGTCGGTCATTAGATTGGCGGTCGCCGCCTCGTTCGGCAGCGCCACCTGGAATGTCGAGGGAGAGATCATTCCGCGGCGTTACGATGCAGGGCCTGGTCGACCGGGAAATCGCAGGTAACGGTCGTGCCCTTGCCGACCACCGAATCGACGCGGACCTTGCCGCCATGCAGCTCGACAAAGGACCGCACCAGCGAGAGGCCGAGCCCGGCGCCGCGATGCCGCGATCCCTGCGAGTGGCTCTCGAACCAGTCGAACACCTTGTCCTTGACGTCGGGGGAAATACCCGGACCGGAATCGGTCACGGTGAAGACCACGCTCCGCTCGGTCCGCCGCGCGCTGACGACGACGGTCTCATCCTGCGGCGAGAACCCGACCGCGTTGGCGAGCAGATTGTAGAGCACCTGCACCACGCGCCGTTCGTCGCCGGTGAAGCTGCCGATGCTGGGATCGACGTCGACCTTGAGGCGGATGCGGTCGGTGGCGAGCCGGTCCTGGATGCCCTCGGCCGCGGCCGCGATCGCCTTTCCGATATCGACCGGCCCGAGCTCGAGCTTCATCGCGCCGGCGTCGATGGTGGCGAGGTCGAGGATGTTGTTGGTGAGCGCGAGCAGCGCGTTGGTCGATTTGGTGACGTAGTCGAGATATTCGGCCTGCTTCGTGGTCAACGGACCGGTCGAGGGATCGCTCAAAAAATGCGCGAAGCCGATGATCGTGGTCAGCGGCGCGCGCAATTCGTAGGACACGTGGTGGACGAAGTCGATCTTCATCTGGCCGGCGGCCTCGAGCGCCTCGTTGCTCTCGCGCAGTGCCCGCTCGACATTCTCGGTGTCGGTGATGTCCTGGAAGGTCAGCATGGTGGCGCCGTCGGGCAGCGGCCGGCTCATGCAGTCGAGCACGCTGCCGTCCCTGCGCTCCAGCTTCAGCGGCACGTCGTTGCGGTTCTCGATCCCGGTGATCGCCTCGCGGATGGTGCGCCAGGCCGTGGGATCGTCGAGCAGCGGCTTGCACCAGGCCGCCACCGTGTCGATATGCGGCTCCTCGCGCAGCGCCTCCGGCGACAGCTTCCACATCCTGGCGAAAGCCGGGTTGAATAATTGCGCCCGGCCGTTGCTGCCGAACACCGCGACGCCTTCGGCGAGGCTGTCGAGCGTCTCCCGCTGCACCCGGATCAGGCCGTCGAACCGCCGCGCCAGATCGAGGCTTTCGGTAACGTCGTCGAACAGATAGGTCACGCCGCCTTCCGGATTGGGCGTGGTGACGACGCTGAGCGCGCGGCCGTCGGGCAGGTACCAGGTGTCCTTGGCGGGCTCGATCGCCCGGTAGGCCTCGTGCAGTTTTGCCTTCCAGCCGCGAAAGTCCGATTGCTCGGGCAGCTTGCGCGCCGCGCGCAGCCGGTCGAGCACGCTGGAATCGTCGGGGGCGGCGTCAAGGAAGGCAGGCTCGAGGTCCCACAGCCGGCGATAGGAGTCGTTGTAGAAGGCAAGATGCCGCTGGCCGTCGAATACCGCGACCCCGGACGACAATTGATCGAGGGTGCGGCGATGAGCGTCCGCCATGCGGACCAGCGCCGCGCTGAGCGCATCGGCCTCACTGGCGTCGATGGCGATGCCCATGCTGCCGCTTCCGACGTTCATGGCGTGCACGTCATAGATTCGCCGCTCGCCGTGCACGACGACCGGCAGCCGCGCCGTGAAGGCGGGTGCAGCGCCGAGGGCGCGCTCCATGTCGGCACGGTCGCTCGAATCGAGCAATTCGAGCTTGCGGTCGATCGCGTCCGCCGCGCTGCCGGCCTCGGTGGCGCGGGCATAGGCCTCGTTGGCGTAGCTGAGCCCAGAGCCTTGGCCATCCTTGGCTTGCTTGGCCCAGATCGGCCAGGGAGCGGCGGCGACGAAGCCGCGCAGCATGTCGGTTTCCTCCATCAGCGCCTTCAGCCGCAGATTGGCTTCCGCCAGCTCCCGCCGCAATCCCGAAAGTTCGCGAATCCGGACAATGGCCTGGCCGCCGATCGCGCGGCCCATCGCCTCGATGGCATGGCCGTTGGCGGTCGTGAGGTTGAGCAGGAAACCCTCGCCGGTCTCGCGCAGGGCGTCGACCGCGTGATCGAGCTGCAGCGCCGGCTCCGGTGGCAACCAGGTTCCAAAGGCCAGGATGCGCTGCGGCAAATCCTGCGCCGGTAGCAGGATGTCGCCGGAGATCACCGGGCGGTTGCTGCCGGCAGCCCAGGCGATCAGGATTTGCGGCTCGGCGAACAGCAGCGCCCGGTAGCGGTCGGCCTGGATCTGCAGGTCGGCGATGACGAAGCGCAGCCGCGCCTCGTTGCGCGCGGCGCGCACCCGGCTGCGCATCAACAGGATCGCGGCCATGACGGAAAAGCCGAGCAATGCCAATGCGGTGGTCAGGATCGCGATTTCCTGGCGGCTGAAGTCGACGAGCCCCGCGGCGGCGCCCAACAGCGGCGTGTCACGGTCAGCGCGGGCCGGACCGGCTGATGTCAATGTGGCGAGGGCGAACGCCATCAAGCTGCTGCGTGCCAGTGATGTGCACGACAGCAGCGTCCGACGCATCGCCGCGACTACGCCCGACATGGTTTGCCCCGAAACCGCATGATTTAGCGCCCGGCTGAGATGCCCACCGCGCGAATCGAGAAACAATATCGCCAAGCGGACCGGAGGGGTAAGAGTCCAGACCGTGAACGTGAAGCCCGCTGGGGAAAAAACCGGAACAAGGCAGCAGAATCAAGCTCGATGGCAAGCCTAATGCCAAGCCTGTCGCAAAGTCTGATCCGCAATTTTACGGGCCGATCCGGCAAAACTAGCGGCCGGTCGAGCCGAAGCCGCCGCTGCCGCGATCGGTCGCCGACAACGCGGTCGCGACCACGAGTTCGGCGCGAACCGTCGCGGCGATCACCATCTGCGCGATGCGCTCGCCGCGCCGGATCGTAAATGGCTCGGTCCCATGGTTGATCAGGAGTACGCCGATCTCGCCGCGGTAATCGGCGTCCACCGTACCCGGCGCGTTCAGCACCGTGACGCCGAACTTGGCGGCGAGCCCGGAACGCGGCCTGACCTGCGCCTCATGGCCTGGCGGCAGCGCGATGCTCAGTCCGGTCGGCACCTGCGCGTGCCGACCCGGCGCCAGCACCAGCGGGGCATCCTCGGCAACCGCAGCCAGAAGATCGAGACCGGCGGAGTGCGCGCTCTGATAGGCCGGCAGGGGCAGGCCGATGCCATGCGGCAACTGCCGGATCTCGATCCGGATCGCGGAACTCATGCGGGTTTTCCTCTGCTGGCGGCCAGGCTGTGGACGATCTGCGCCACCAGCTCGATCGCGACCTGCTCCTTGGTCATCACGGGCCAGGAACAGACCGCGATCTCGGTGCCGTCGCGCCGCAACAGGTGCACGGTGTTGCGGTCGCCGCCCATCACCCCGGTCGCAGGTGAGACGTCGTTGGCGACGATCCAGTCGCAGCCCTTGCGCCTCAGCTTGGCCTTGGCGTTGTCGATCAGATGCTCGGTCTCCGCGGCAAAGCCGATGACCAGCGGCGGACGCTGCCCGGTCCGATGCGCAATGGTGGCCAGGATGTCGGGGTTCTCGACCAGCGCGAGCGTTGGCAGGGCGGCGTCGGTCTTCTTCAGCTTCTGCTCGCCTACATTGGCGACGCGCCAATCGGCGACGGCGGCGGCGAAGATCGCGACGTCTGCCGGCAGCGCAGCTTCCACCTGCTGCAGCATGTCGCGCGCCGATTCCACATGCACGACCGACACGCCGGCGGGATCGTCGAGCTCGACCGGCCCCGAGATCAGCGTGACGTCGGCGCCGGCCGCCTCCGCCGCGGCTGCGATGGCAAAACCCTGTTTGCCCGAAGAGCGGTTGGCGATGTAGCGCACCGGATCGATCGGCTCATGGGTCGGTCCCGCGGTGACCAGCACGCGCCGTCCCGCCAGCGGACGCGGCTTCGCCGGACGCAGGATCCGTTCGGCGGCGGCGGCGATTTCCAATGGCTCCGCCATCCGGCCGATGCCGGCTTCGCCCGCTTCCGCCATCTCGCCGGCATTGGGTCCGACCAAGGCCGCCCCATCGCGCGCGAGCTGTGCGACATTGCGGCGGGTCGCAGCATGGCTCCACATCATCGGATTCATCGCTGGCGCCAACAGGATCGGTCGGCTCGCGGCCAGCAGGATGGCGCTGGCGAGGTCATCGGCATGGCCGTTCGCCATCTTGGCCATCAGGTCCGCGGTCGCCGGCGCCACAACGATCAGGTCGCAGTCGCGCGCCAGCCGGATATGACCGGCATCGAACTCGCTGTCGGGATCGAACAGATCGGTATAGGCGCGCTCGCCGGACAGCGCGCCGGCCGAAAGCGGAGTGACGAATTGCTGCGCGGCCTTGGTCAGCACTGCGCGGACGCGGATGTGACGGTCCTTCAGGCGCCGGATCAGGTCCAGCGCCTTGTAGGCGGCAATTCCGCCGCCGATGATCAGAGTGACGCGGACCTCGCCGGCGCTGCCGATTCCGCCATGTTGATTCAGTGCCGACGGCTGCGCGGCGGGCAATCCGGCGGCGCGGTCCGGTCCGCCCTGCAGCGTTTCGCGCAGGATGAGGCGGACTTCCTCCTCGACCGAATGGCCGTTATGGGCCGAGCGCATCCGCAAGCAGGCTTTGATGGCCTCGTCGAGTTTGCGGATGGTCAGGCTTGCCATGGCCGGCTCCAGGAAGCGGTGCAGGCAGTGCTAGCAGGAAGGTGATTGCATTGCAATCACAGCCGCCGGACGGCGATCAAAATCCCGATGAAGGTGGCGGCGATGATCCAGAGCGCGACGGTGCGCCAGCGGTTCTTCTTGCCCTCGCTGCGGCCCATCGCCGCGATGGTTTCGGGCGACAGCATCAAGCCGTCCCGGGTGATGGTCTCCAGCTGTTCGAGCACGGTGACGGTGCGGGCCGCGATGTCGGGCAGCCCGGTCAATAGCCGGGCGAGCTCGCCCACGCCGATCACCGCGCCCTGGATGCGGCCGAGTGGTCCGAGATTGAGCTCGATCCATTCGCGCACCACGGGTTCCGCGGTCTTCCAGATGTCGAGCCTGGGGTCGAAGCCCCGCGCCACGCCCTCGACCACCACCATGGTCTTCTGCAACAGGATCAGTTCCGGCCGGGTCCGCATGTCGAACAGCGCGGTCACCTCGAGCAGCAGCGTCAACAACTTCGCCATCGAGATGTCCTCGGCGATGCGGTTGTGGATCGGCTCGCCGATGGCGCGTAGCGCCTGCGCGAAATTCTCCACCGAATGATGCGGCGGCACATAGCCGGCCTCGAAATGCACTTCCGCGACCCGGCGGTAATTCCGGGTGATGAAGCCGAGCAGGATTTCCGCGAGGAAGCGGCGCTCCTTCATGCCGAGCCGGCCCATGATGCCGAAATCGACCGCGACCAGCCGGCCGGCATCGTCCAGGAACAGATTGCCCGGATGCATGTCGGCATGGAAGAAGCCGTCACGCAGCGCATGGCGCAGGAAGCTCTGGATCAGCTTGCGGCCGAGGTCGGGCAGGTCGACTTGCGCCTGCTTGAGCCGGACGTGATCGCTGAGCGCGATGCCGTCGATCCATTCCATGGTCAGCACGTTATGCGAGGTGCGGTCCCAGTCGATCGTCGGCACGCGGAAGTCCGGATCGTCGCGGGTGTTTTCCGCCATCTCGGACAGCGCGGCGGCTTCCAGCCGCAGATCCATCTCCATCGCGACCGAGCGCGACATCGTATTGATGATCTCGACCAGCCGCAGTCTCCGCGCTTCCGCCGAATGAGCCTCGGCCTTGTGGGCGACGAAGAAGAAGTCGGAGAGATCACGGCGGAAGCGTGAGCCGACATTGGGGCGCAACACCTTGACCGCGACCTTGTGGCGCACGCCGCCGCGCTCGACCTCGCCGCGATGCACCTGCGCGATCGAGGCCGCGGCGACGGCAGGCCCAAGGCTGACAAAGGCCTCGGTGACCGGACGCTCCAGCGAGCCCTCGATCACGGCCTTGGCTTCCTCCTGCGCAAACGGCGGCAGCCGGTCCTGCAGGCTTTCCAGGTCGCGTGCCATGAAGACCCCGACCACGTCGGGCCGGGTGGCGAGAAACTGGCCGAGCTTGAGATAGGCCGGACCCATCCGCTCCAGCGCGCGCGACAGCCGCGGGCCGGATTTCGCGCCGGGGCGCTCGACGATCCGCGCGAGCTTCAGCGCGAGCTGGGCG
>NZ_JBAURI010000202.1:0-15921 GCF_049581145.1 Bradyrhizobium sp. | reverse complement strand
CTACAAGGGCATGATGTATTCGGACGTGCCCAACCTCGCCGCCGCGCTGGGCTACACCAACGCGTCATGGACGCTGAAATGCGATCTGACCTGCGAATATGTCTGCCGGCTGATCAACTATATGGACCGGCACGGCTACAGGCAATGCAGGCCGCACAACGATGATTCCACGATCGAGGCGTTGCCATCGCTGAGCTTCACGTCCGGTTACGTGCAACGCGCGGTCGCGAAACTGCCGAAACAAGGCTCGAAACGGCCATGGCGGCTGTACCAGAACTACGCGCTCGACATCGTCTCCCTGCGTTACGGCAAGGTCGATGACGGGGTGATGCGCTATTCGTGAGACGCCAACGCGAGAAGGACGGCAGCGTGAATGATCCCTTCGGCCTGCAGCGTTTTGTCGATGCGCAGGAAGATGTCTATCCCCAGGTGGTGCGCCAATTGTCCGAAGGGCGGAAGCGGAGCCACTGGATGTGGTTTATCTTTCCGCAAATCCAAGGCCTCGGCTTTTCCGCGATGGCGCAGCGCTTCGCGCTGCGCTCGCGGGCCGAGGCGCGGGCATATCTCGCGCATGACATCCTCGGACCGCGCCTGATCGAATGCGCCGAACTCGTTCTTGCCATCAAGAACCGCGCCATCGGCGAGATTCTGGGCTCGCCCGATGACATGAAATTCCGCTCGTCGATGACCTTGTTCGGTGCCGTCTCCGACAATTCGATCTTTGACCAGGCGATCGCGGCTTACTACCCAGGCGGCAGGGATCAGGCCACACTCGACATCCTGTGCGCGTCGGAATGAGGTTTGATCGAAGCAACCAGATCCTCGAAGCGCGTCCATTGCCGTTCCTTGGAGTACAGCGTCGAAACCATCGCATGTCCCGCGCTCGCGAGGCGCAGCCTTGTTTCGGAGTCGTCGAGCAGACGCCTGATCTGCTCGACGGCATGCTCCGGCGATCGATAGGTCGTGATCGTTGAGCCGTCCTTCATCCCTTCGGGATACAGACCCTCATCGGACAGCAGCAGCGAACCGCCGCCAAGCGTTTCGAAGCATCGCATGTTGCCGCGGTCCTCGCCCGCCATGTCGATCGCGCCATTCAGGACGATCTTGGCCCGCGACAGCAATTCATAATAGTCACGACCGAATGCGGCCGGTTGCGCGATCGACGTGATCGCATCCGGCCGGCGATGTTTCGCCATCGGGAGAAGGCGTCCGAGCGGCGATTCCGCGAGCTTGCACAGGCGCGAACGATCGAGATGAAACGCAATGTTGCAGTCGCCCGCCAGGCTGGCCACCTGTTCCAGGACCGCAGCACGCTGCCAATGATAGCGCGTATAGCCGCCGACAAACAACACATCGACCGGTCGATCCTGCCGGGCCGCGAATGGCGCGATTTCGGCATCATAGGCCGGGAAGAAATACTCGACCCGGCAGCCTTCCTGCTGCAGCGCCCTGAGGATGGACGGGAAATTGCAGACCACACGGTCATAGGCCGCGAGAGCCGTGATATTGCGGAACGGTGCCGCGTGCCATGCGATCTTGTATTTGACGCAGCCCGGCAAGCTCCGAACGAAATCGGCATCCCAGCCGGTGGCGTCGTGATTATAGAATACCTCCGTCTTGTGGTGTTCGATCTGTGCTTTCAGGATGTCGACCAGCGAGGCGCGCCGGCTCATCCCATGCTCGCGCGCCCAAACTCTTTGCAGGTCAGGATCGTCGCCATTGGTAAAAAACGCCGTGCCGTCGCCCCGATCGATCGGCAGCAGGATATGCGCCGCCGAATATCTGAAGTCCACGAATGCGCCGATCTTGGCCTTGAAGGTCGGGGCGTTTCTTGTCAGTTCGCGAATTCGCGGGCGCAGCGCCGGATAATATCTGGCGTTCTGGAAGAGTCTCAAATGTATTCCCTCGAGCCACTGGTTGCGTCATCCAATGACTGCTCGGGCACGGTGTCAATACTATTCTACCAAAGGCCATGTCGAGAAAAACTTGAAAATCCGGTTAGGCGCCTGACGCATCGTGCGCCCGATCAATCGGCGCCCTTGAGCTTGGCGAGATAGTCGACGATCGGCCCGACATCCTGATCGGCGACCGGCGCCTTGTAGGTGCTGCGCATCTTCTCGACTTCGGCCTGCCAGGTCTTGCGCGGCAACGACGGCTGCGTCAGCACCATACCGGCTGAATGGCAGGCGAGGCAGTTGTTGTTGATCGCGTCGGCGTTTGGACCGGGAAACATCCGCTCGCCGAACGGAAGATCGACATCGACCGACGTGAAGTTGAGCGGCGAGGAAGCGGCGGCGGCTGGTGCGGCGCCGAGGAGGAGCGGGGCCGTCAGCACGATGGCACAAAGGCTTGTTCTGGACATCACGATGATCCCTCAGGCCGCGGTGAAGTTGATCGCTTCGATCACGTTGCGCATGAAGCCCCCGGGATTCCAGTAGGTTTCGCCCGGCTGCGTTGCGCCCGACGCGCTGGTGCAGCGAACCATGATCTGCTGCGCGCCCGGTGCGGGCGCGACCGACGCTTGCCAGCGGCGAAAACTGTATTTTCCCTCATCCTTGCCGAGCTCGGTGGCTTGCCAGGTCGCACCATGGTCCCTGGAGATATCCACCCTGCCGACTCCCGTGTCGCCGCCGAAGGCAATGCCGCGCAGCACAAGCGGCGCGTTCGCCGGCACCTTCGCGCCAGCCTTGAGGTTGGTGACGAACGAGCGTGGCAGCATGCGATTGATCGGAACGGATTTGTAGCCGGTCTCGCCCGGCTTGACCGCCGCGAACGGCGTATCCGGGATCAGGTACGCCTTTGCCATCCAGAAATTGTCGTCCTCTTGCGCGATCACCTCGATGTCGCTGAGCATCTTGACCCAATAGGTCGAATACCAGCCGGGAACGATCAGGCGCAGCGGAAAACCGTTGACCAGAGGTAACGGCTCGCCGTTCATGGCGTAGGCGACCATCACCTCGCCGTCGCGGGCGTGGTCGACCGACAGCGATTTCATGAAATCGGGTCCGTCAGGGACGACCGGCTCGTCCAGCCCGTTGAAACGGACGGTCTTGGCGCCGGTCTTGACGCCGGCTTTATCCAGCAGATCCTTCAGCCGAACGCCGGTCCAGCGCGCGTTCCCCATTGCGCCGTTGCCCCATTGCCCGCCCGGCACGCGCGGCGAGAACAGCCCCCGGGAATTGCCGGAACATTGGTTGACCGCAACGAGGTCGACCGCCGGCATCGCCTGCAGGTCGGCCAATGACAGGTTCAGATTGAGATTTACCTCGCCGCGGACAACCAGCCGGAACGCCTCCGCGTCGATCTCGGTCGGGATGTTGGCCCAATGCCAGCGCACGAAGAACTTGTCGTTCGGAGTGAGAATGCCATCGTCAAAGACCTCCAACGGGGTTTCGAGCAGGGGTGGCCGGGTCCGCTGCAGGATCATCTTGCCCTTTTGCGGGAACGCGGTCGTCATGCTGCGCTCGCCGCCACCGCCGGCAAGCCCAAGATCGATCGTTTCGCCGGCCACCGTGCGGCTGGCCAAAAGGGAAAGGGTCGCGGCACCGGAGCCCGCGACAAATGCACGTCGGCTGACGCCGGATCGCCTGTTCCGGTCCTGTGACATGTTCTTTCCTCCCAGGTTCATGGTTTCGAGTATGACGCGGGGTGTCACCGATTATTCCACGATCGAATGATGGAAACTTGGCGGCCGGTCGGCCCAAACCGCCGTGTGCGAAGCTATCGAATAATCAGCCGCCGCCCGCTTTTGGGCTCAGCCTATGCGCAATTTCGCGTATTCGGCCGGCGGCGCGAATCGGGGATTCTCAGAACACGGTTAACGCCGGATTAACCGCCACTCCCTACGCTGTGGCTTTCGAGGCTGCTTGCAAGAGGAAGGCCATGGAAGCGCAGAAGATTGCGGTCGACGCCATCGTTGCCCTGACCGATTGCGACCGCGATGCGGTCACGTCCTTCATCCGCTCGCTGTATCTGGCCGGCGTCAAGGACCCCAAGCGCCTGACCTTCAAGGGGCTCCAGGCGATCGCGCGGGGCTGACCAGCGGAGGGCTTCCCAGGATCAACAAGGCAGGCCCCGGACAGGGTCGGGAGCCTCGCTTTACGCCAGTTCCCGCCACAGGCCCTCAGGCCGGTTCGCCGATCGAAACCTTCAGCGTGCCGACGCCATCGACGCCGCATTCGATCTTGTCGCCGGGCGACAGCGCGGCGACGCCGGCCGGTGTGCCCGTCATGATAATGTCGCCGGCACCGATCTCCACCTGCTGGGACAGCTGCCAGATGATCTCCGGCACGCTCCAGATCAGCTCGGTCAGATCGCCCTTCTGCCGCTCGGCACCGTTCACCGACAGCCAGATCTTGCCCTTTGCCGGATGGCCGATCTTGGCGGCCGGCTGCAGTGCCGAGCACGGCGCCGAATGGTCGAAGGATTTGCCGATTTCCCACGGCCGTTCCTTCTTGCGAGCCGCTTGCTGCAGGTCGCGCCGCGTCAGGTCGAGGCCGACCGCATAGCCGTAGATGTGATCGAGCGCCTTGTCGGCGGGGATGTTCAAGCCACCGCTCTTCATCGCCACGATCAGCTCGACCTCGTGATGCAGGTCCTTGGTCAGTGGCGGATAGGGGATGGTGACGCCGTCCATTTCCAGCATGTCGGCGTGCTTGGCGAAGAAGAATGGGGGCGCCCGCTCGTCATTTCCCATCTCGCGGATGTGCTCCAGGTAATTGCGGCCGACGCACCAGATGCGGCGTACGGGAAACGATCTGGACTCTCCGGCCACCGGGATGGCGGCCTGCGGTGGGGCGGGAATGACGAAGGAGGTGTCGTTCATGAAGGGGGCCCGGATGGGTTAATGGAAGGAGACCGGGTCGTCTTTACGCGATTGCGCGGATCGCGGCTAGTACCGGGGCGTAGGCAGGTCGTGAACGTTCCATCGCGAGGTCCGTACTGCCGGAAAGATTTTCACTTGCGCCGCCTCTGGTCTCGTTGCTGGCAGCGCCGGACCGCGCATTCGGCTGCGCGAGCTGGCCGGCTTGCGCTGCCGGCGCGATCGCCGCCCGCGCCGGTCTCGGCGGTAAGCCGACTGTCCTGCGACGAGGCCACCGAACGCGCCGAGCAGCGGAGTTCCAAGAAACAAGGATGCGCTCAACAAGGCCGGCATCGGCGGTCCTGCGCCGGGGCCGCCATGCCGCGCTTGATCCGACGGCGAGCCGCCAAGCGCGAAACAGATCAGGAGGATGAACCCGGCACAGCCCGAGAGCGCGCCATGGAGGACCGGACGCCGTCCCGCGATGCGACCGGCAACATAGCCGGCGGCGAGCGACGACGTTACGATCGAGAGCGACGCGATCAATGATACGAAGGCAGATGACGCTTTGAGCTGATCCGTGATCGGGTCGATGTCGGGCGGAAGTCCGGCCAGCGCCCACATGACGCCCAGGGTCGACAACGCCGTGACCACGAGGATCGCGAGCGCCATGCCGAGTTGCCCGGCGTTGGAGATGAGGACGGCCCAGATCGAGATCGAGCGCATCGTGCTGATCTCCCACGCAAGCGTCCAATCGCGAGAAGCTACGCCGAGTTCGTTATCAAAGGTTGTATTTGTTCCCTAAAAGGCTCGGACCACGCTTTGAGACCACTGCCAGCACCGCCCTCTCGACCAAAAACAATCGGGGCGGTGCCCCGCGCAAGACCTCACGCCGTTGCGCTGATCGGCGCCAGGCCGGCCATGTCCCGCTGCTGCAACCGGAAGAACGAGGCGTAGCGGCCGCCGCGGCGCAACAGGTCGTCGTGTCGCCCGCGTTCGACGATCTCGCCGGCCTCGACCACCAGGATCGCATCGGAATTCATGATGGTGTGCAGGCGGTGCGCGATGACGATGGTGGTGCGGCCCTGGCAGAGATGCTCGATCGCCGCCTGCACCTGCTTTTCGGATTCCGAATCCAATGCCGCGGTCGCCTCGTCGAGCAGAATGATCGGCGCGTTCTTGATCAGCGCCCGCGCCACCGCGATGCGCTGGCGCTGGCCACCGGACAGTTGCGCGCCATGCTCGCCGACCGGCGTGTCGTAGCCGAGCGGAAAAGCCGTGATGAAGTCATGGGCGCAGGCGGCTTTGGCGGCCTCGATGATCTCGGCCTCGGTCGCGCCCTGCTTTCCGAACGCGATGTTTTGGCGGATGGAGTCGCGGAACAGATAGACGTCCTGCCCGACATAGGCGGTCTGCTGGCGCAGCGAGCGCCGCGACACCGCCGCGATCGACTGGCCATCAATCAGGATGTCGCCCTGAGAAATTTCGTAAAAGCGCAACAGCAGCGCCAGTACCGTCGACTTGCCGCCGCCGGAGGGGCCGACCAGCGCCGTGACCCTGCCGGGCTCGGCGACAAAACTCATGCGGTTGAGCACGAGCTCGCCGTCGCGATAGGCGAAGCTGACGTCGCGCAATTCGACCCGCGCGTCACTCAGTTTCAGCGGCGGCTTGTCGTCGTCGGGACGTTCGCTCGCCGGACTGTCGACGATGTCGAGCAGCATGCGCGCGCCGACCAGATTGCTGTTGAGATCGATGTTGAGCCGGGCCAGCCGCTTGGCGGGCTCGTAGGCCAGCAGGAATGCGGTCAGGAATGAGAAGAACTGGCCCGGGGTCGCGCCCTGCGCCACCACGGCGTAGCCGCCATACAAGGTTCCTCCGGCGACCGCGATGCCGCCCAGGGTTTCCATCAGCGGGCTGGACCGGTTGGAGACCCGCGCCATCTTGTTGGCGTTGTGCTCGACGGACTCGATGTTCTCGTTGATGCGCGCATGCATGGTCTGTTCGAGCGTGAAGGCTTTCACCGTACGGATGCCCTGCAGCGATTCCTGCATGGTTTCGAGAATGTCGGCGGTGCCGGTGAACTGGTTATAGGCCAGTCCCTTGATCCGCTTCACGAGCTTGCGCAGCACCAGCATCGCCGGCGGGGCCACCAGCAATCCGAACAGCGACATCACGGGATCCTGCACCACCATGACGACGACGAGGCCGACGAGCGAGAGGAAGTCGCGGCCGACCGCGTTGATCAGCAGCGTGAGCACCTGCGTCACCGAGTTGGCGCCCGCGGTCAGGCGCGCCAGAAACTCGGATGAATGCCGCTCCGAGAAAAAACCGACGCTCTCGCTCATCAGTTTTGCAAACAGCCGGCGCTGGTTGTTGGCGAGGATCGCATTGCTGATCTTCGACAGGATGACGGTCTGACCATAGGTCGACAGGCCCTTGATCAGGAACAGCACCGCGATCGCGCCCGAATAGATCGCGATTCCCGGCACGTTCTTGGCGATGTAGGCCTGATTGATGGCTTGTCCGAGGATGTAGGCGGACAGAGCGGTCGCCCCCGCCGCCACGCCCATCAACACGAACGCGGTCAGATAACGCCGCCAGTGGGCGGCCGCCTGCTCCATGATCAGGCGGCGGATCAGGACCGCGGCGCCATGGGGGTCGTCAGTGATTTTCTTCGGAAAGCCGGCCATCCCGTTCCCTGGCGGCGCCGGTCGAGGCCTGGCGGCGCGTCCCGCGCTGATTGCCTGCTATGCCCGGCTTTTTCAAGCCCAATAAAGCGCTTGCAGGCGAGGCGAATCTAGGCCGAGACGGCGTGCTGAATCTCGCCGTGGCGCTCGTGGAACAGTTTTTCTTCCCAGGCCAGCGCATGCGCTGCGATGGTGTCCAGATCATCGTATCGCGGTGCCCAGTCGAGCGTGGCGCGCATCCGGGTGGTGTCGGCGACCATGGCCATGATGTCGCCGGGCCGGCGCGGCGCATATTGGACGGCAAAATTGCGGCCGGAGACGCGCCTGACCGCCTCGATGGTTTCGAGCACGGAGGTGCCGCGGCCATAGCCGCAGTTCAATGTCATGGAGGCGCCGCCGCCGCGCAGGTAGGACAATGCCGCGCGATGCGCCTGCGCGAGATCGGCGACGTGAATGAAATCGCGGATGCAGCTGCCGTCCGGCGTCGGATAGTCGGTGCCGTACACGTCGATCTTGGCGCGCTGGCCGGTTGCGGCCTCGACCGCGATCTTCAGGAGATGGGTCGCGCCGACAGTTGCGAGGCCGATGCGCGCCTGCGGATCGGCGCCGGCGACGTTGAAATAGCGCAGCACGACATAGCTCATGCCGTGCGCGGAGGCTGTGTCGTGCAGCATGATTTCGGTCATCAGCTTCGAGGAGCCGTAGGGCGACAATGGCCGCGTCTGCGCATCCTCGCGCACCGGCATTTGATCGGAATTGCCGTAGACTGCGGCGGTCGAGGAAAAGATGAAGCGGTTGATGCCCGTCTTTACCGCCGCATTGAGCAGGCTGCGGGTCGTCATGGTGTTGTTGCGGTAGTAGCCGAGCGGGTCACGCAGCGAGTCCGGCACCACCACCGAGCCCGCGAAGTGGATGATGCTCTCGACGCCGTGCTGCACGATCACGCTCTCGACGAGATTTTCGTCGCCGGCATCGCCGACGACCAGCGGCGCTCCTTGCGGCAGAAATGCGGCGAAGCCGGTCGAGAGATTGTCGATCACGACGACGCGCTCACTGGCGTCGACCAGCGCATGGACCATGTGACTTCCGATATAGCCGGCACCGCCGGTGACAAGCACAGTCATGATTGCTCACCCGTCTCCAATACGGGCGGAGGCTCGCGATCCTGCGGTGAAGAGAGAGTTTTCGAAAGCGCTGAACTGGCCACCATGCTTAATGTTGCATATAGGACATCCCGCGAAATGGAGCGATGAGTGCCGATTGAAGCCAATGTGCCCTCTGATCTGCAGTTGATCGTGCCGAATCTGCACCGACGCTATTCAGGGGTCACCGCGACCAACCGGATGGTCGCGCCTAAACTGGCAAAGCTGATGCGCGCCGCATGGCTCGGCTCCAGCGCGCCTGAAGGAATTGCACGGATCGGCCTGGCCGATCTCCTGGGACTGTGGCGTCGCCGGACCCCGCTGATCTGGCACGCCAGGCGCAACAACGAGATGATCGCCGGCGTGTTGCTGCGAGCGCTGGGCTGGCCGCTGAAGCTGGTGTTCACCTCGGCCGCGCAACGTCATCACAGCTGGATCACACGCTGGCTGATCCGGCGGATGGACGCGATCATAGCAACCAGCGAGCTCTCCGCGTCCTATCTCAAGCGCGCGGCGACCGTGATTCCGCACGGCGTCGATACCGAGATTTACGCGCCGGTCTCCGATCGCGCCGCGGCGTTCGCCGCAAGCGGGCTGCCCGGGCGCTATGCGATCGGCTGCTTCGGCCGGGTCCGTGCGCAGAAGGGCAGCGATTTGTTCGTCGACGCGATGTGCCGATTGCTGCCGCGCTATCCCGACTATACCGCGGTCGTTGTCGGCGCGATCACGATGGAGCAGCAGGGCTTCGCCAACGACCTGAAGACACGGATCGCGGCCGCGGGCCTCGCCTCACGCATCGTCATGACCGGCGAACTGCCGATCGAGGAGGTGCAGCGCTGGTACCCCCGCCTGACCATCTACGCTTTCACCTCGCGCAATGAGGGGTTCGGGTTGACGCTGATCGAGGCGATGTCGGCGGGGGCAGCGCTGGTCGCCGCGCGCGCCGGCGCAGCCGAACTCCTCGTCGAGGACGGCGTGACCGGGGTGCTGACACCGCCCGGCGATGCCGATGCGCTGGTCTGCGCGCTCGAGCCGTTGATGCGCGACCCTGAGGCCGCGGCTGCGATGGGCGCGCGGGCGCGGCAACGGGTCTTGGAAAGATTCAGCCTGGACGCGGAAGCGGGAAGGATTGCGGCTGTCTATCGCGCCCTGGTCTGAGCCATCACGTCGGCGACGAAAGCGTCGAGATCGCCGCCCGGAAACAAGAATCCCGGCAAGGCCGCCGCTGTCGCGGCTTCGATGTCGGTCGGCCGGTCGCCGATCACGAAGCTGCCCTGGTGTCGGACCGGCCAGTGCAGCATCAGGTCATGGATCATGCCAGGCGCGGGTTTGCGCCAATGATGATCCTCGAGATAACCCTCGATCGTGCCGTCCGGGTGATGCGGGCAATACCTGACATCGTCGATGCGGGCGCCCTGCGCCAGCAGTTCGGCACGCATCCAGTCATGCAGCGTGTTGAGGTCGTGTTCGCTGAAGAAGCCGCGCGCGACGCCGGACTGATTGGTGAAGAAGAACACGAAGTAGCCGGCCTCGTTCAGCCGCCGGATCGCCTTCGCCGCGTTCGGCATCCAGCGAATCCGCTCCTTGGTGCCCATATAGCCGTCGTCATGATTGACGACGCCGTCGCGGTCGAGAAACGCGGCGGGTCTGGCGACGGCGTCTTCGGTGGTCGTGCTGTTCATTTGGTTGCCCCTGCCTGGTCGAGCGCGCGCCCGGCGATTTCGACCACGTCGGACGCCGGGATGTCCCGCATGCAGCGATGGTCGTTCATCCGGCACACCGGGCGCTGGCAGGGCTGGCAGGGCACCTGTGTCTTGGTCTGAATCGTCGCGGCAAGGCCGTTCAGTGGCGCCCAGAGATAGGGGCTGGTTGGACCGAAAATGCCCATGGTCGGCGTGCCCAAGGCGGCGGCGATGTGCATAAGGCCGGAATCGTTGGAAATCGCCAGTTTTGCCGCCGCCATCGCCAGAACGCCGTTGCGCAGGTCGGCGCCCGTGAGGTCGCGCACCTTGGCGCCGCCGGCTGCGACGATCTCCTGGGCCAGCGCCTTTTCGCCGGGGCCGCCGACCACCCAGATGTCGATGCCTCTTTGCGCGAGCAGCCGGGCCGCTTCCGGATAGGAGGTCCAGCGCTTGGCGGCGCCGACCGAGCCGGGGGCCAGGGCCACGGCCGTGCTGTCCCCAAGCCCATTGGCCTGCCGCCAGCGCGCGGCCTCGCCCGCGGGCACTTCGAGCTGCGGCACTGGCCATTCCGGAGGAATCCGGGCCCCGTCCGGGAGCGCCAGCGCGGCGTTCTTGTCGATGAAGCGCGGCAGCGCCTTCTCGCCCCAGCGCCATCGGTTGAGCAGGCCGAACCGGAACTCGCCGACAAAGCCGATCCGCTCCGGGATGGCGGCCAGCGCGGGCGCCAGGGCCGATTTCCAGGTGCGGGGCAGGACGAGCGCAGTGCGGTAGCCCTTTGCCCTCAGAAGGCGCGCCAGGCCCCACTGCCTGGCCAGGGCCAGCCGGCTCCGCGGCAGGTCCCAGACGATTCCAGCCCGTACGCCCGGCATGTAATCGACCAGAGGGGCGCAAAGCGACGTGGTCAGGAGATCGACCGGCCGATTCGGCCAACGCTCTTTCAACACCCGCACCACAGTGTGGCCCCGGACGAAATCGCCGATCCACATATAGGGCACGATCAGGATCGGACTGCTGTCAGCCGCGTCCTCTGCCTCAATATTGGGTGAATTAATGTTCATTCTTTTGTGGTGTGGGTCTTCCGGACGCGCTTTGATTTTGCCCTGTCGGTAGCCGCTCGCTTCCTGCAGGTAAAGCCGGATCGGGTGGGACAAGCTACCAGCTCCCTGACCCAAGTTGCCTGCGGGCGGCGACTGGGGCAAAGCTGGCGGCGCAAATCATGGGGCCCCTGGAACAGGATCACGGAACGGGATGTTGCTGGTCACCGGCGGCGCCGGCTTTATCGGATCGAATGTCGTGGCCGCGCTGAACGATGCCGGCCGCACCGACGTGGTGGTCTGCGACATGCTTGGCTGCGACGGCAAATGGCGCAATCTCGCCAAGCGGCAGCTTGTCGATCTCGTGCCGCCCGCCGAACTCGAACGCTGGCTGGAGGGCCGCGGGCTCGAGGCCGTCATCCATCTCGGCGCGATCTCGGAGACCACCGCGACCGACGGCGATCTCGTGATCGCAAACAACTTCCGCCTTTCGCTGCGGCTGCTCGACTGGTGCACGATGACGGAGACGCCGTTCATCTACGCCTCGTCGGCTGCGACCTATGGCGACGGTCTCCAGGGGTTCGGCGATGACCCCGCGCTGACCGCGCTGAAGGCCTTGCGGCCGATGAACCTGTACGGCTGGAGCAAGCATCTGTTCGACATGGCGGTCGCCGCGCGCGCGGAACAGGGCGAAAAGCTGCCGCCGCAATGGGTGGGCCTCAAATTCTTCAACGTGTTCGGCCCCAACGAATATCACAAGGGGCCGATGATGAGCGTCCTGGCGCGCCGCTTCGACGACATCAGGGCCGGCCGTGGCGTGCAGCTGTTCAAGTCCCATCGCGACGGCATCGCCGACGGCGACCAGCGCCGCGATTTCATCTACGTCGACGACGTGGTGCGGGTGATGATGTGGCTGCTCGCCGCCCCCTCGGTCAGCGGGCTGTTCAACGTCGGTACTGGGACGGCGCGCAGCTTCAAGGATCTGATTCTGGCGGCCTATGCCGCGCTCGGCACGCGGGCGAATATCCAATATATCGATATGCCGGAGGCGATTCGCGACAGCTACCAGTATTTCACGCAGAGCGACGTCGATCGGCTGCGCGGCGCCGGCTACAATGGCGGCTTTACCGCGCTGGAAGATGCGGTCTCGCTCTACGTGAAGAACTTCCTCGATGCCGCCGACCGGTTCCGCTGACGTCGCAACTACGCGGGTGAAGATGTTCGATTTCGATAGCCTATCAGATGCGATGGCGAACCGGACGGTGCTTTGCGTCGGCGATCTCATGCTCGACGAATTCGTCTATGGCGAGGTGTCGCGGATCTCGCCGGAAGCGCCCGCGCCGGTGATCGCAGTCCAACGCAGTGAGACCAATGTCGGCGGCGCCGGCAACGTCGCGCGCAATATCGCCTCGCTTGGCGCGCGCTGCATCTTCGTCGGACTGATCGGCGCCGATGACGCCGGCGCCAGGCTCAAGGCCGAGCTCGCCGGAGAGAGCCGGATCGAGAGCGTGCTGGTCTGCGACCCGTCGCGACCGACGACGCGCAAGGTGCGCTTCGTCTCCGAGCACTTCTCCACCCACATGCTGCGCGCGGATTGGGAAAAAGCAGCGCCGGCGCGAGACCGCGTCGAACAGGAGCTGATCGATGCCATCCTGCCGCAGGTGGCGCGCGCCGATATCGTGCTGCTGTCCGACTATGCCAAGGGGGTGCTGACGGCGCGGGTGATCCGCAACGTCATCGACGCCGCCCGCAAGCTCGGCAAGCGCGTGATCGTCGATCCCAAGAGCGCGAATTTTGCGATCTATCGTGGCGCAACGCTGTTGACGCCCAATCGCAAGGAGTTTTCCGAAGCGACGCGCAGCCGCGCCGACAGCGACGAAAGCATCGCCGAAGCAGCCCAGGATGCGATGCAGCTTGCCGACTGCGAGGCCATCCTGGTGACGCTCAGTGAGCGTGGCATGACGCTGGTTCAGCGCAATGGCGAGCCGATCCACGTCCCGGCGCATCCGGTCAAGGTGCGCGACGTCTCGGGTGCCGGCGACACGGTGGCCGCCGTGCTGGCCACGGTGCTGGCGGCCGGCGCCGACTGGGAGACGTCGCTTCTGATGGCGAGCGCGGCGGCAGCCGTCTCGGTCAGCAAGAAGGGCACGGCCAGCGTGACGGTCACCGAGCTGCGGCGCAAGATCCTGCCGCACGCCTTCCTCGCCGCGGAGGAGAAGATCCTCGGACCGGACGGCGACCTCGACGCCCATCTGGCGGACTGGCGCAAGCAGGGGCTCCGAATCGGATTCACCAACGGCTGTTTCGACATTCTGCATCCCGGCCACGTCAAGGTTCTGACGGCCGCGCGCGCCGGCTGCGACCGCCTGGTTGTCGGCCTGAACAGTGACGCCTCGGTCAAGCGGCTGAAGGGCGAGGGCAGGCCGGTCCAGGACGAGCGGGCGCGCGCGGAGGTGCTGGCGGCGCTGGAGGCGGTCGATCTCGTCGCCATCTTCGAGGAGGACACGCCGATCCGGCTGATCACGCAGGTCAGGCCGATCGTTCTGGTCAAAGGCGGCGACTATACCCGCGACAAGGTGGTCGGTCACGACATCGTCGAAGCCCAGGGCGGCGCCGTGATGCTGGTCGACGTCCTGCCGGGCTTCAGCACGACCTCGCTGGTCAATCGCGCGCGCGGGGGCAAGGCGTGACGGCGATCGCTGGCAACGCGACGCTCGCGACACTGGTCAGGCTGTGGCGCGGGCCGGCGGCCTGGATGACCACCGTCGATGTCTTTGCCATCCTGCTCGTGCTGTCGCTGCCCTGGTCGACATCGCTGGTCGCCATCTTCGCGGTCGTCATGCTGGCCGCGATGGTGCCGTATCTCGACGTCGAGGCCTTCCTGCGCTCCCTCAGGCGTCCGATCGCCTGGGTGCCGATCGCCTTCTTTCTGCTGGCGCTCGTTGGCACGTTGTGGTCGGACGCGCCATGGGGGGTGCGGCTCTACGCGGTTTTTCCGACCGCAAAACTCCTGGTGCTGCCGGTCCTGTTCTATCATTTCGAACGCTCGGAGCGGGGACGAGCGGTATTCCTGGCCTTTCTGGTATCGTGCACGCTGCTGATGGCGATGTCCTGGATCGTCGCATTCGATCCGCATTTGGCGCTGAAGTCAGGTCCGGGAGCCACTCCCGGAATCTTCGTCAAGAACTACATCGATCAAAGCCAGGAGTTCGCGCTCTGCGCCGTGGCGCTGACCTATCCGATCATCACGTCGTGGCGCGCGCAGAAAAGGCGGCTGGCGCTGCTGCTGGCCGCGATCGCCCTGAGCTTCGTCGTCAACATGGCGTTTGTCACGGTCTCGCGGACCGCGCTGGTGACGATGCCGGTGACGCTGGCGGTATTCGGCCTGCTGCATTTGACATGGCGGACCAATGTCGTGATCTTCGTCGCGGTGAGCCTGGCCGGCCTTGCCGCCTGGGCGGCTTCGCCCCAGCTGCAATGGAAGGTCACGACCTTCAAGCGGGATTATCAGCTCTACATGGAGCAGGGGACGTCCACCTCGATCGGCGAGCGGCTGGAATACTGGCGGAAGTCGCTGCGATTTTTTGCCGAAGCTCCCGCGATCGGCCATGGCACCGGCTCGACGCGCGGGCTTTTTCAGCAGGCGGCCACGGGCCCCGCCGACCTTGCCGCGGCCAAGGTGATCGGCAACCCGCACAACCAGACGCTGAATGTGGCCGTTCAGTGGGGCCTGCTCGGAATTATCGTGTTATATGCGATGTGGCTGCTGCATCTCCTGCTGTTTCGCGGCGAAGGGCTGGCGAACTGGATCGGATTACTGGTGGTGGTGCAGAATATCTTTACCTCGCTGTTCAATTCCCACATTTTCGATTTTCACGAGGGATGGATGTATGTGCTCGGCGTCGGCGTCGCCGCAGGAATGGTGCTGAAGCAGCGGCTGGCCGGCGGCGTGGCGGGCGGCATGAGTTCCTGAGTCGGTCGGCGCTGGCTCGGCGGCACAAGATAGGTTATCAGCAACGCAACGCGGGAACGTTGTCGTGAACCCCGGATAAGTCGTGTGTCGGTCCCTGAATGACGCGTTTCTCGCATCTCACCTTGCGCAACTTCCTGATCGCCGCCCATGACGTCATCGCGACGGCGCTGGCGTTCATTGTGGCATTCTACCTGCGCTTCGAGGGCGGCGACGGCTTCTTCGACCGCCTGCCGCTGCTGCTGCGCATTCTGCCCTATTTTCTGCTTCTGAGCCTCGTCGTCTGTTACTTCTTCAAGCTGACGACGACGAAATGGCGCTTCATCTCGCTGCCCGATGCGCTCAACATCCTGCGCGTCGCGACCGTCCTGACCACGGCGCTGCTGGTGATGGACTATATTCTCGTCGCGCCCAATGTGCATGGAGCCTATTTCTTCGGCAAGGTGACGATCATCCTCTACTGGTTTCTCGAGGTCTCGTTCCTGAGCGCCCTGCGTTTCGCCTATCGCTATTTTCGCTATACCCGCGTGCGCCATCACGCGCGCGCGGAAGATGCTTCGCCCGCGCTGCTGGTCGGCCGTGCCGCGGACGCCGAGATCCTGTTG
>NZ_JBAURI010000201.1:0-1651 GCF_049581145.1 Bradyrhizobium sp. | reverse complement strand
CATCTCAACCGTCGGACGTTTGTCGGAAAGGCCACGCAGTGAAGCCGGCGGAATCCGCCCCCGCAGTCGTCATCGACGGATTGAGTAAGCGCTTCGGCCCCACTTTGGCGCTCGATGGCGCGTCGGTGACGATCGGGCGCGGCGAAGTCCATGCGCTCCTTGGCGAGAACGGCGCCGGGAAATCGACTCTCGTCCGGATCCTGAGCGGGCTGACGCGTCCGGATGCAGGAACAATCTCTGTGTTCGGCGAGCGAGCTGGGATAGCCGGTCCTCGCTGCGCGCGGGCGCTCGGGATCGCGACCGCCTTTCAGGAGATTAGCCTCGTTCCCGATCTCACCGTGCAGGACAATCTTCTGCTCGATGTGGCGCCGACACGGCTCGGGTTCGTGCTCGACCGACGCGGGGCGCGGCGCTGGATCGAGGCGGCGCTCGCGCGGCTCGAGCTCGGTTCGGTCAATCCGCGGCTCGAGATTCGCGACTGCCCGCTGTCGCTCCGCCAGAAACTGGAGATCGCCCGAGCCATCGCGCGCGAGCCGCGGATCCTGCTCCTCGACGAGCCGACTTCGGCCTTCTCGGCGCAGGACGTCGAATGGCTCGAACGGCGCATCGCCGAATTGCGGGCGCGCAGCGCCACCGTCCTCTTCATCACCCACCGCCTGCCAGAGGTCCGCCGGTTCTGCGACCGCCTCAGCGTCTTGCGCAACGGCCGTCAGGTTGGGACCTTCGCGGTCGGCGAGATCAGCCATGACGAGCTGGTTCGGTTGGTGATCGGCCGATCGTTCGCTGCGACCTTCCCGCCGGCGCCGCCGCCGCAAGAGCGTAGGGGCGCCCCCGCGCTCGAAGTGCGCCAACTCACCGTGAGAGGTCGCGTCGAAGACGTCACATTCTCGCTCTGGCCCGGCGAAATCCTCGGCGTTGCCGGTCTACAGGGGATGGGGCAGAGCGAGCTGTTCCATGCCCTGTTCGGCGTTGCTCCAGCCGACAGCGGCGCCATCGCCGTCAATGGCCGGGCGGTCGTCATCGCCTCGCCGCGCGACGCCATCGATTCGCGCATCGGCATCAGCCTAGTGCCGGAGGAGCGCAAGACCGAGGCGCTGGCGCTTAAACTCTCCGGCCTCGAAAACGTCTCGCTGCCGACACTCAATCGCTTCGCACGGTTCGGCTGGCTCGACTTGGAGGCTGAACGCCGCGCCGTCGATCGCGTGCTAGCCCGCGTTCAGGTGCATCCGCGCGCTCTCTATCGGCCTTGCGCCAGCTTCAGCGGCGGCAATCAGCAGAAGATCGCGATCGCCAAATGGCTGCTGGCGGAAAGCCGCGTGTTGCTGCTGTTCGATCCGACACGCGGCGTCGATGTCGGCGCCAAGCACGAGATCTATGTCTTGATGCGCCAATTCGCCGATGCGGGCGGCGCGGTGCTGTTCTATTCGACGGACGTGCTGGAGATCGTCAACCTCTGCCGTCGCGTCATCACGCTCTATGATCGGCGCATCAATGCCGAGCTAGCGGGCGAGGCGGTGCGGGAGGAGGAGATCATGCGCTTCGCGCTGGGGCAAGGCAGCGCCTCAGCGCCGGTCGAGCGGGCGGAATGACCGTCACCTCGAAGCCGGGACAACCTGCGACTTTGGGTCCCGGCCACCACGCCGCGGGCGGT
>NZ_JBAURI010000200.1:0-2339 GCF_049581145.1 Bradyrhizobium sp. | reverse complement strand
CCCCGCTGGACCCGAAAGCGGTCGAGACCGTTGCGCGGACGCTGTCGGCTGTGGAAGATGACGACCTGCGCGCCGCGCTTGCCCGGCTTGGCGCCTCAATCAAGCGAAATTGACGCTTATGCCGGGACCCGTGTTGCGCGCCCGTCATTGCCAGACCAGCCGTTTCCAGCTAGCGAACGGCTGCCTGATGGAACCTTTTGCGCGCGAAAGCGCCGATCCGGGAGTAGACCGTTGATTATCACGCGCCGCGCCTTCACCGCCGCCCTGTCGCTGACCGGGCTTGCCGCCCTGGCCTCGTTCTCGCCGCTGCGGCTGATCAGCCAGGCCATGGCGCAGAGCGCCACGGATGTGGCCAAGCCGGTGTCGCTGCCGGACATGGCGCTCGGGCCGGCCGACGCCAAGGTGACGATCACCGAATTCGCGTCGATGACCTGCCCGCATTGCGCGGCCTTCAACGCCGAGGTGTTTCCGAAGATCAAGTCCGAATACATCGACACCGGCAAGGTGCGCTACATCTTCCGCGAGTTCCCGCTCGACATCAAGGCGGCCGCGGGCTCGATGCTGGCGCGCTGCATCGCCAAGGATGACGCCCAGAAATATTTCGCGGTCGTCGACCTGCTGTTCCGGCAGCAGAGCGATTGGGTGATGAAGAACACCACCGAGACGCTGACGCGGATCGGCAAGCAGGCCGGCCTCAGCCAGCAGCAGGTCGAGGATTGCCTCAAGGACCAGGCCCTGCTCAACAAGATCGAAGCCGACCAGAAATACGCCAACGACGTGCTGAAGGTCGATTCGACGCCGACCTTCTTCATCAACGGCGAGAAGATCAAGGGCGAGGCCTCGATCGAGGAATTCGAGAAGCGGATCAACCCGCTGCTGAAGAGCTGATCCGGTTCGGCTCTGGAAAACTGGGCGATCGATTTTGAAGTTCGAATCATATCAGGCGTCGTCTGCTCGGGTGACTATCGTGGGCGTGGCCGCCACACCGAACCGCCGTCATCGCCCGGCTTGACCGGGCGACCCAGTATTGCAGAGACCTCTCGATCGACGAACGTCTCTGGAATACTGGATCACCCGCATTCGCGGGTGATGACGACTGTGGACGTGGCCGCCGCTGCGGGCGCGAAGCGAGGGGGAATAGACTTCATCGGGGCGCCTGATATGATTCGAACTTCGAAATCGCTGAATTCGATGCCCGCCCCGCTTGCCGTGGGTGGAGAGCGTTTGTTGGAAGACACGCGCGCGACTTGAAGTGACGTCGCATCGAGTCTCACGACTCGATTGGTGTCGTTCAATTGCCAAGCGAACGATCGGGCCGCATTTGCGACCAGCGCTCGATAAAACAACGCTGGATAAAACCGGTGGGAAACGGCCGTGCGGCCGGTTGCCCTCGAGCTCCGGCGTCGCCATTGTCGCGCGCCAGCCGAGCGCATGAAGCGACTCACCCTCAACACCGACATTGCCTTCCATGGTATTGTCCAGGCAGGGAGATTCGCTCCCTGCCAATAGAGAATCCGATCTATGAAACTCACGCGTCTTCGTCTCCACGGTTTCAAGTCGTTCGTCGAACCCACTGATTTCGTGATCGAACCGGGCCTGACCGGCGTGGTCGGGCCGAACGGCTGCGGCAAATCGAATCTGGTCGAGGCGCTGCGCTGGGCGATGGGCGAGACCTCGCACAAATCGCTGCGCGCCGCCGACATGGATGCGGTGATCTTCGCCGGCTCCGGCAACCGCCCGGCACGCAACCATGCCGAAGTGGTGATGACGATCGACAACGCCGATCGCACCGCGCCCGCCGCGGTCAACGATCGCGAGATCCTGGAAATCTCGCGCCGGATCGAGCGCGAGGCCGGCTCGATCTATCGCATCAATGGCCGCGACGTGCGCGCCCGCGACGTCCAGATCCTGTTTGCCGATGCCGCGACCGGCGCACGCTCGCCGGCGCTGGTGCACCAGGGCAAGATCGGCGAGATCATCCAGGCCAAGCCGGAGCAGCGCCGCCGCGTGCTGGAAGATGCCGCCGGCGTCGCCGGCCTGCACGCCCGCCGCCACGAGGCCGAACTGCGGCTGAAGGCGGCCGAGACCAACCTGGTCCGGGTCGAGGACGTGATCGGCCAGCTCGCCGGCCAGATGGACGGCCTGAAGAAGCAGGCGCGCCAGGCGATCCGCTTCCGCGAGGTCGCCGCCAAGGTCCGCAAGGCCGAGGCGATGCTGTATCATTTGCGCTGGATCGAAGCCCATGCCGACGTGGCCGAGACCACGCACACCCATGATCTCGGCGTCCGCGAGATGGCCGAGCGCACCCGCGAGCAGGCCGAAGCCGCCCGCATCCAGGC
>NZ_JBAURI010000199.1:0-1959 GCF_049581145.1 Bradyrhizobium sp. | reverse complement strand
GTCCACCTTGAATCGCGTGCGTGCTCCAAGAAATTAGATTATTTAAAGCCCCATACCCCATCGCAACGCCTTTCGGCGTTCCGGTCGATCCTGAGGTGTAGATCACGTAGGCGGTGTTCTGCGGATGCAGATTGTTGCCCGGGGCAGTTGTCGGCTGCCGCGCAATGGCGGGCCAATCGGCATCGAGCTCGACGATGGTGCCGCGATGTCCGGGGATGCGCTGGCGCAGTGCCGTCTGGGTGAGCAGCACCGGCGCGCGGGCATCCTCCAGCATGAAGGCCAGACGTGCTGACGGATAGGAAGGATCGAGCGGCAGATAGGCGCCGCCGGCCTTGAGGATGCCAACGAGCCCAACCAGCATCTCCAGCGAGCGCTCGACGCACAGCCCAACCACCACCTCCGCTCCGACCCCGAGGCTCCGCAGATGATGCGCCAGCTGGTTGGCGCGGGCATCGAGCGCCGCATAGCTCAGGCGCTGCTCGCCCAACACCGCCGCGACCGCCTCGGGACTGCGCGCCGCCTGGGCGGCAAACAGCTCCGGTAAGCTCGCAAGCGGAATCGCCCGCGCGGTGTCGTTCCAGTCGCACAGCAGCGTCCGACGCTCCGCGGCGTCAAGAATGTCGAGCCGGCCGAGCGCACGATCGGGCTGCGCTACCGAAGCCTCCAGCAAGCGTATCAGCCGGCCCCCCAGCGCCTCCACGCTCTCCCGATCGAACAGGTCGGGACGATATTCCAGCCGCAGCCGCAGCCGCTCGCCCGGCACCGCCGCCAGGCTCAGCGGATAATGCGAGGCGTCGTGCCCGGCGATCGGCGTAGCATGCAAGCCATTGCTCGCTTTCGCCAGAGCGGCGTGATCGACCGGGTAGTTCTCAAACACCACAAGCGTGTCGAACAGCTCGCCCAGCCCAACCAGGCCCTGGATCTCGGCCAGACCAAGATGCTGGTGCGCCATCAGCCGCGATTGGCTGTCCTGAAGCTCGCAAAGCAAATCGGCAAGACGCTTGTCGGACGGAAGCTTCACCCGCAGCGGCAGCGTGTTGATGAACAGACCCACCATGCTCTCGATGCCGGCAATCTCCGGCGGCCGCCCCGCCACCGTGATCCCGAACACCACGTCGTCGCGACCGGTCAGCCGGCCAAGCAGCATCGCCCAGGCGCCCTGGATGTAGCTGTTGAGCGTCAGCCCCCGCGCCCGCGCCTGCTGGCTCAGCACAGTGGTCAGCGGCTCGCTGAGCGTCATCATGATCCGCTCAGGCAGCGTCGCCGCCTGCCCGCGATCGTGCGGCGCCACCAGCGTCGGCTCCGCGAGACCCGATAACGCTGCGCTCCAGGCCGCAACCGCCGCGGTGCGATCCTGCGCCGCGATCCAGGCCAGATAATCCCGGTACGGCGTCACCCGCGGCAACGCCCGCCCATCGCCCCGCCGCGCGTAAAGCGTCAGCAGCTCCTGCACCAGGACCGGCACCGACCAGCCGTCCATCAGGATGTGATGATGAGTTAGTATCAGCCGGTGCCGCTGCGCACCAAGCCGGACCACGCTGAAGCGAACAAGCGGCGCCGCGGCAAAATCAAACCGCTCAGCACGATCTTCGAGCAGCAACAGCTCCCAGCGCTGCTCGCGCGCCGCTTCGTCCAGCAACGACAGATCGATGCTGCGCCACGGCACACCCACCGTCGGCACAATGACCTGCACCGGCCGGCTCAGATTGTCATGTCGAAACGCCGCCCGCAGGCTCGCATGCCGTTGAACAAGGGCCTCGGCCGCCGCCCGCAACACCGCGCTGTCCAGCGGACCGTCAAGGCTGAGCATCAGTTGGGTGACATAGATGTCAGGTCCCTGCGCATCGAACAACGCATGGAACAGCAACCCCTCCTGCAGCGGCGACAGCGGCACAACGTCCTCAATCCGCGGATAGTGGCTCTCCAGCCGCTCGATCTCGGCCTGCGACAGATCGACCA
>NZ_JBAURI010000198.1:0-9596 GCF_049581145.1 Bradyrhizobium sp. | reverse complement strand
GCTCAACCCATGCCGCGACGACAGCCTTCAACGCAGAAGCCGGCCCGGCGTGACCGCCCGCATTTGCGTGCTGCACGCTACCGGCCAGCCACCGGCCGTTTGGTGATCAGGATGAAATAGAGATTGCGGACATAGACGATCAGGCCGAGCGCCTGGCCCGCGATGAACACCGGGTCCTTGCGATACAGCGCGTAGATCAACAGCAACAGGCCGCCGCCAAGCGAGAAGAACCAGAACGCCACCGGAATGACGCTGGCGCGGGCGCGCTCGGAGGCGATCCACTGCACCACGAAGCGCATGGTGAAAAACCCCTGCGCCACGAATCCGAGCACCACCCAGGCGTCGAACTTGGTGACGAAAACGTCGTGCAGGTAGCTGATCAGGTCAGTCATGAGACGTCACCTCGGTCACCACGGGCGCAGGCTTCTTGCGGCGGATCAGCCACCAGACCCCCGCCAGATCCATGATGCCGATCCAGAGCCGATCGAAGAAGCCGTAGTTCGACACGCCCGACCGCCTGGGTCGGTCGACCACGTCGACATAGGCGATCTCGTAGCCTTCCCGACGCATCAGCGCGGGAAGAAAACGATGCAGCCCGTCGAAATAGGGCATCATCAGAAACACCTCGCGCCGGAACGCCTTCAGCCCGCAGCCGGTATCGCGGGTGCCGTCGTGCAGGATCGCATTGCGGATCGCGTTGGCGGCGCGCGACTGCAATTTCTTGAAGCCGGTATCCTTGCGCCCGACCCGCTGGCCGGCGGCAAGACCTGTGTGGTCGCCGCCGCTTTCGAGCGCCGTGATCAGATCCGGCAGGAACGCCGGGTTGTTCTGCCCGTCGCCGTCGAGCGTCGCCACGATGGCGCCGCGCGCGGCGCGGACGCCGCTGCGCACCGCCGCCGACTGGCCGGATGACGTCGCATGCTTGAGCTGGCGCAGATTGGCGCGCTGCTTCATGATGAAGGCGAGCCGATCGGCGGTCGCATCCGTCGAGCCGTCGTTGACATAGATGATTTCATAGGGCCAGCGGCCGTCGAGCGTGATGGCGATTTCGTCGATCAATGGCGCAATGTTGTCCGCCTCGTTGCGCACGGGAACCACGATCGAGACCGCCACGGCGTTACCGGTAGAAGACAAATCAGAGCTCATCCTGTGCGTTGGCCGGGGTCGTTGGCGGCAGGATGCAGCCCGCCCCGGCGCTTGCGGCGTCCGCTTTTATGGGGAGAGAGAGCCCCGGGCAACCCTTTAAACCGGCCTATCTCGGGACAATTTTGCCATCGTCATGAATGGCGAAGCCGAGACGGCGGACCGCAAACCAATGCCGCACCACCATCGCACCGATCACGCCGATCAGGGCGCCGGCGACCACATCGCTCGGATGATGCGCCAACAGCAAGAGCCGGCTGCCGCCGATCAGAAGCGCATAGATCGCGACGGCAATCCGGGTCCGCGGCCAGAGCGCGGCGATGGCGAAGGCGAGCGCGAAGCTCGTGACCGCATGCGCGGACGGAAAACTGAAATGGGCCTCGGTGCCGTTGAACGGCATGAAGTTGAACACGTTGGCCTTGCCACCGACGAACGGCCGGCCGCGGCCCACCACCCATTTGACGATCTCGGCGACCAGGACCGGCAGCAGAACGGCGAGGAACAGATACTGCGTCTGTGTGCCGAACCGCAGCAGCCGCCGGCGCGGCGCTCCCCGCAACGCTGGACCGATCAGGGCAATCGCGATCAGGATGGCCGCGAGCGCCTCCAGCACATAGCCGTCCTTGCCGAAATCGGTGATGATGCGGACCGGCCAGAGGCCCGGCGTCCCGCGTGGCGGCATCAGACCGATTTCGGTGGCGTCGAAGCCTGCCATCAGCGCGGCGACCACGACCGCGCCGATCACCGTCAGCCACAGCGTTTGCCGCTTTAGCCTGCCGGCCGCCTCCACGCGCCGCGGCGCCGAGGGCGGCCGCAGCAACACGCCGGCGGAGCCGCCGATCAGCGCCAGACTTTGCGGAACGTAGCCTTGGGATTCGACCGCAACTGATGAAGTGGGCATCTCACTCCGTTCCTTCGGAACGGAAGATGGCGATCGAGATCGGCCTGCCCTGCGAGATGTTGTAGCCATCGATCCGGGTGGCGACGTTGTAGCGCAGCCCGATGGCCTCGGCGCGCTGGGCGAAGGCGCGCTCGGTGCGCTGCTCGACCAGTGCGAAGCGGCAACTGCCCTGGCTGAGGAAATCCGCCGCGCCGGAGCCATCTGTCAGCAAGGTCGCGGTATTGGTCATGAAGACAAGGCTCGGCTCCTGAAAGCCGGAAGCCGCCGCTTTCGGTCCCTTGCATACCACGTTGCGCAAGGCGTGTGCGATCTCGGCACTCGGAAACAACGGCGTCAGCGCCGGCGTCACCACGCCAAAGATCGCGAACGCCAGGAACATCGCCGCCACAACGCCGTTCAACAGCGAACGCTCGGCGCGGTTGTCCTCGTAGAGCAGCCAACCGAACAGGCCGAAGATCAATGCCGCCGCCACGAACGGCCATGCCACGAACACCGGCTGCCGCGTCAGCGTGATCGCCCCGATCACGGCGATGATCGAGGCCAGCGCCGGGATCGCAAACCACCAGGCCGAGCCGCGCGCCAGCCAGGAGCGCGACAACACTCTTCGTTCCAGCGCGCCGATGGTCAGAATGGCGATCGCGGGATACAGCGGCAGCACATAATGCGGCAGCTTGGTCAGCACCAGTTCGAACACGACCCAGGACGGCACCAGCCAGGACAGAAGAAATTGCGCGCCGGGCTCCCGCCGCGCCCGCCATACCGCCGGCACCGCCATGGCCGCAAGCGGCGCGCCCGGCCAGAACGTGATGAAGAACAAGGCCAGGTAAAGCCCGGGCGGCGCGCCATGGGATTCCTGTGCGGCGAGCTTGCTCAACATGTCACCGCCGATGGAATCGGCGAAGAAGGCGTCGCCGGCGCGCCAGTAGATAGCGACGAACCATGGCAGCACCAGCACCAGCATCCACATCAGGCCCCAGACCGGCCGCAGCCGCCACAGCCATGATGCGCCGCGATCGAGGATCGCCAGCGTCACGATCGAGAGCCCCGCGAACATCAGGATCAGGGGTCCCTTGAGCAGGATACCGCCCGCGAGCGCGGTCCAGAAGATGATGGGCCAGCGCCAGGGCGGATGGGCTGGATCCTCGCCGCGCTGCCAGGACATGTAGATGCGTGCCAGCGCGCCCATCGCCGCAACCACGGTCAAAAGCAGCATCGCATCGGTCTTGGCAAGCCGCGCTTCGGCGCTGAGCAAGACCGAACTGCACAGCAACAGTGCGGCGAGCACCGCCCCGCGCCGCGTGACGAACGCCAGCGCCGCCCAGTAGGTCAACAGGACCGCGCCAATTGCCCCGATCAGCGAGGACATGCGGTAGACCCAGATCCGGCGGTCCGCCCCCGGCAGTCCGAGCGCGGACGCGGTTTTGACGGCGACCGCCTGCATCCAGTAGATGCCGACCGGCTTCTTGTAGCGCACGTCATCCTGAAAACGGATGTCGACGTAGTCCCCGCTCTCCACCATCTGCTTGGTCGCCTGCGCGAACCTTGCCTCGTCGCGATCGATCACCGGGATGGAAAAGAAGCCGGGCAGGAACAACAGCAATCCGCACAGCACCAGAAAGGCTGCGGCGCGGACGTGGCTGGCGGCGGCGAAATCGATGGCGCGGACGAGCGTGTTCCCTGGATTCACCAGGTTTTTGGGCTCGCGCGGTGCGCCAAATCGGGGGCGGGCATAGGTCTCGGCCATTGGTTCCGCATACGCCGAAACCATCCGGGCGACAACCGCTCGAAGCGGAACCGCCAAGACCTTGCGGCACTTTTCGGGTGCTTTTCAGGCGGGATCGTGAGCAAACGACGACCAAAGGCGAAGCGTCGCGCGCTTTCGGACTGACTATTGTATTCTGACAACAACCGTGTCCGCGGTCCCCGCGGCGTCGATCACGGTCAGGCGCGCGAAGCCCGGCCCAGGCGGATCGATCAGGCGCTGCCGGCGGCCGTCGATTTCACCGACCGACAGCCCGTTCACCAGCATGGTCATCGGCAGCACCCCGCCGGTCACCTTGACCGGCATGGCGGAAGCTTCCGCGCCGGCGGAGCGATCGACCGCGATGCGCGAGCCGTCGAGTGGGAACTGGATGTGAAGCGCCTGCTCGCCGCCGGCTCGCACCAATTCGCCCAGGGGCCGGAAGCGCCGCAGCGGCAACGGCAGCTTCGCATTGCTTGCGAGTAGCGCGCCTTTCGGCGGCCTCGGCAGCGCGACCGGCAGCTTGCCGGTGCGGGCGAAGGCATCGAACAGGATTGGCGCGGCGGCGGCACGGCCGACCAGACCCGGCACCGGCGCACCGTCCGGGCGCCCGACCCAGACCCCAATGGTCATGCGGCCATCGAAGCCGATCGACCAGGCGTCGCGGTAGCCATAGCTGGTGCCGGTCTTGAATGCGATCCGGCCATGCACGCCATTCTCCGGCGGCGGCGTGCCCATCAGCACGTTGCCGACCTGCCAGGCCGCGACCGGATCCATCAGCCGCAGCGGTTCGCGCCCGTTATCCGTCTCGCCGATGATCTCGCGCAACGGCCGCGTGGTGCCGAGCCGCGGCAAACCAGCATAGAGCATCACCAGATCCTGCAAGGTGACGCCGACGCCGCCGAGGCCCATCGCGAGCCCGGGCGCCTCATCCTGCGGCAGCGCCAGATTGGCGCCGGCCTGCCTGAGCCGCGACGACAGCCGGCTGGAGCCGACACGATCCAATAGCGCGATCGCCGGCACGTTCAGCGACAGCTGCAGCGCCTTGCGCACCGGCACCGTGCCCTGAAAGGTCAGGTCGAAATTTTCCGGCGCGTAGGAGCCGAAGCGGATCGGCCGATCCTCGATCAGGCTTTCGGGTTGAACGAAGCCGTCCTCGAAAGCGAGGCCATAGATGAAGGGTTTCAGAGTCGATCCCGGCGAGCGCAAAGCGCGGGTCATGTCGACCTGGCCGGCCCGGCGATCGTCGAAATAATCGGCGGAGCCGACCCGCGCCAGCACGTCGCCGCTCGCATTGTCGACCACGATGATCGCCACCGAAATATTGGGACCGAGCGCGACCGCGCGGTCCCGCGCGAGCGGTTCGAGCACCTTCTGCAGGCTCGAATCCAGCGTCAGCCTGATGAGCGGCGCATCCTTCATGCTGGCTGTGGCCTGATCGGCGGAATGCGGCGCCAGGATGGGGATCGGCTTGCGCATCCGCGGCACCGGCATGGCCTTGGCCTGCGTCGCGTCTTCCTGAGAGATGCGATGCTCCTCGACCATGCGGTCCAGCACGCGATCGCGCGCGGCTCTTGCGTTGTCCGGATAGCGATCGAGCCTGCGCCTTTCCGGCGATTGCGGCAGCGCCACCAGCAGGGCTGCTTCGGCTAGCGACAGCCGCTTCGGCTCCTTGCCGAAATAGGCAATGGATGCCGCGCGGATACCTTCGAGATTGCCGCCATAGGGCGCCATCGTCAGATAGAGATCGAGGATCTGGTCCTTGCTCATCCGCCGCTCGAGCTCGAGCGCGCGCACGATCTGGCGCATTTTGGCGTGGACCGAGCGCTGTCGGCGCGGCTCGAGCAGCCGGGCGAGTTGCATCGTGATGGTGGATCCGCCGGACACGATATGGCCGCGCGTGACCAGCTGGAAGGCGGCGCGCCCGAGCGCCAGGGGATCGACGCCGTCATGAGCGCGAAAGCGCTGATCCTCATAGGCCAACAGCAGGTCGAGATAGCCGGGGTCGACGTCCTTTCTGGCATCGACCGGCAACCGCCAGCGGCCATCGGCCATCGCATAGGCGCGCAACAATCTGCCGTTGCGATCGACGACGGTGGTGGAGACGTGGCCGGCTTGGGACAGAGGCAGAGGTCCGAGCGAGACCGCCCAGGCCGCGAATGCGCCGGTGATGATGATGGCGGCGAAGGCGGCCGCGGCGAAGCGAACGGCGCGTCGTTTCAGAACGCCGTCATGGCCCGGCTTGTCCCGGCCATCCACGTTCTGGTCGTCGACAGGCGAAATCGTGGATGCCCGGGACGAGCCCGGGCATGACGACGGAGTCGGCGGAGGGGCCGTTCCACTCATTTCGGAATACTCATTTCGCGGCCAGCACCTCGACGCTGCCGGTGCCGGTGCGGCCGTAGCGCGAGGGATTGTACATGTCCTCGACAGAGGCCTGCGGCAGCACGTATTTGCCCGGCGTCACCGCCCGCACCACATAGGCGACCGTGAACACCGATTTGGAATCGGTGGCACGGTCGAGCGCCGCGGTGAAGCGGTCGTCACGGAACTCGGTGTTGACCGGCTCCTCACCGTCCTCGATCCAGTCCAGCGCGCCGCTGTCGCCGGACGACACCAGATGCGGATTGTCGATCTCGAGTCCGGCCGGCAGATAGTCCGCCACCATGATGTGTCCGTATTCCGGCGTCGCTTCGGTGATCCTCAGCACCACCGCGAAGCGATCGTTCTGCCGGGCCTTGCTGATATCGGCCGGCTTGCCGTCGAGCGTGAAGTAATTGCGCTCGATCTTGAAACCGTTCGATGCCGCCGGCTCAGGTGTGACCGGCGAACCGGATACCGAGACCACCGCCTGCACCGGCGCGTCGCCGGTATTGGTGATGGTGACAGGCTTGGCCGCCAGGTCGGAGGCCTTGTAGTTGCGATAGAGCGCGGCCTTGATCGGCTGCCCGTCGAGATCGAGCATCATCGTCTCCTTGGCGAGCGCGCGGGCCGCAAGCACCATCCAGGCGTCTTCCTGCGTGGAGGTGTAAGGCGAAAGACCGCGCGCCGCTTCGACCCGCAACACGGCCTGGGTCAGCGTCGCATGCGGCGCGTTGCCTTCGCTGGCCAGCGACACCAGGGCGGCGGCATCGCGCAGCGCAGAGCCGTAATCGATGCGGCCGAATTCCAGCACGGGTTTCGGCGACAGGCTGTCGAGCGCCGCGGCATAGACCCGCTCCGCCCGGCTGCGGTCGCCGACCAGCGCCAGCGCAGCCGCCAGCTGCGATTTCGCGATCGGGGTGGCGATATCCTTCAGCTTGGTGTCGGCGAGGTAGCGCAGATCGCCGATTGGCGCCGCGCCATTGCGCGCGAGCACGTAGAGGCCGTAGGCGAGATCACGTCCGCCGTCCTTGTCCGGCTCGTTGGCGTTCACGACCGCGTTGCGGATGCGGTCGAGTGCATTCCTGAACAGCACGTCCGGCACCACGAATCCCTTTTCGCGGGCGCGGGTCAGGAAGTCCGTGACATAGGCATCGAGCCAGGCATCGTCGCCCCCCGCCGACCACAGGCCGAACGAGCCGTTCGAGCCCTGCCGTGCCAAGAGCCGATCGATCGCATCCTTGATGCGCTGATCGACCTCGGTATCAGGGGCAAGATGGGCGCCGGCCGCGAGCTCGTTGAGATAGAGCAGCGGCATGGCGCGGCTCGTGATCTGCTCGGAGCAGCCGAAGGGATAGCGATCCAGCGCCTGCAGGATGGCAGCGGCATCGAGCGCGGTCGACAGGCCCGCCGACAGCGAGACCGTGCCGGTACCCGGCACCAGGTCGGAGAACATGTCCGAGGACAAGGTCAGGCTCTCGCCTTTCGCCAGCATGCGGATCGAGCGGCGCGCCAGGACCTGCGTCGCCGGCTTGACGTCGAGCGTGTAATGCCGCGCCAATGTCAGCCCGTTCGGCCCCTTGATGTCGACATCGATCTCCGTGGTTCCGATCCCGCTCGCCTTGAGCCCAAGCGTCATCGAGGAGCGCTGCTTCGCGGCCAGTTTGAGCGTGGTCGCGGCGTTGCCCGAGACTTTCGCTGGCCCCGCAGCGTTGACCTTGACGACGTAGTCGCCCGGCGCGCCCTCGACATTGTCGAGATCCATGCTCATGGTTCCCTGATCGCCATCGAGCAGGAAGCGCGGCAGGGTGGCCGTCAGTACCACGGGATCGCGGATCGTGACATCGGTGGTGGCGCGGCCGAGCTTGGTCGCGGTCCACGCCACCGCCATCACCCGCGCGGTGCCGGCAAAATCCGGAATCTCGAAGCTGATCTCGGCGGTACCGTCGGCCGCGACCGTGACGATGCCCGAATACAGCGCCAGCGGCTTTTGCGTCGGCGGGCTGCCCTGCAGCTCCGCGCCGCCGGCGTCGCCGCCGGACCTGATCTGGCCGCGCGTGCCCTGCATGCCGTCGATCAACTGGCCATAGAGATCGCGGATTTCCGCGGTGAGCTGGCGCTGGCCGAGATAGTAATCGTCCGGTGCCGGCGGCTTGTAGTTGGTCAGGTTGAGGATGCCGACATCGACGGCGGCCACCACCACCTTGGCGTCCTCGCCGGGACTGAGCCCGCCGAGTTTGACGGGAATCTGGAGGGTCGCGTTCGGCCGCACCAGGGCCTGCGGCGATAGATTCACCGCCAGCGTCCGGGCCTGCTTGTCGATGCCGAACCATTTCAGGCCGATCGCGCGGCCCGGCATCCGGGAGGCCGCGACATCGAGCGGACGGCGCAAGGTCGCCATCACGTAGGCGCCGGTGCCCCAATCCTTGCCGACGGGGATCCTGACCCGCGACGCGCCCTGCTTGACGTCGAGGCTTTGGGTGGTCAACAGCCGGTCGCCGAGCACATTGACCGTGAGCCTGCCCGCGGTGCGCGCGTTCACGGTCACCAGCATGGTGTCTCCGGACTGGTATTGCGGCTGGTCGATCGACGTCTCCAACAGATCGGGCGTGTCGGCGCTGCCGTCGGAATACCAGCCGACGTCGAACTGCACCGAGGTGATCGGTCCGTCGGGCTCGCTCGATTTGACGTCGAGGCGATAGCGCCCGGCCTGCGGCGTCAGCGTGATCTCGGTCGGCTTGTCGGCGGCAACAGTCAGATCGCCGTCGGCGACGCGGGTGGTCGACTTGACCGGCTCGTAATCCCACACCGCATTCTCGCGATACCATTGATAGCGGGATTCGAGTTTCATCAGCTCGTAATGCAGGCCGTCCCGGGCCAAGGTCTTGCCGTCGGGCGAGACGAACACGATGTCGAACTGCGCCTTGTCGCCTTCGGCCACGCTATTGGTGCCGAAGCGCGGCTTGACGCCGATCTCGGCAGCGGCTGGCGCGACCGGCAGCACCAGCTTGCGCTCGACGGCGCGGCCGCCGGTCTCGGCCATGCGGATGAAGATCTGGGCTTCCTGCGGCCGTGTCGAGGCCGGGGGCTTGTCGATACTGACCGGGAAGGTCGCCTTGCCATTGGCGTCGGACTCGGGAAGGTCTTCGATCGGCGTGCGCTCGTTGGAGGTGGTCTCTTCATCGGCGACACCGAATTGGTAGCCGGGAAAGCCCGGCCGTTCGGCTGCGGGCGCGACCAGCATGTCGCCTTCGAGCGCGAGATTGGAGGCCGGCGCGCCGTAGAGGAAATGGCCGTCGACCTTGAGCTCGACGGGCGCATCCGCCTTGATCAGCGTGTCCTTGGAGGTCAGGTCGAATTCGAGCCGCTCCGGCACGTAATCCTCGACCATGAAGGTGGTTTCGCCGACCGCTTGCCCCTTGGGATCGGTGAACGCCCGCACCCGCCAGG
>NZ_JBAURI010000197.1:0-3494 GCF_049581145.1 Bradyrhizobium sp. | reverse complement strand
GCGCGCGCTGGAGCTTCTCCATCTTGTCGGCGTGTCCGATCCCGCGCGTTGCATGCAGCAGTATCCGCATCAGCTTTCCGGCGGCATGTGCCAGCGCGTCATGATCGCGATGGCGCTCGCCATCTCGCCACGGCTTCTCATCGCCGACGAGCCAACGACGGGCCTCGACGTATCGATCGCCGCGCGCATCCTCGATCTGCTTCGCGACCTCAGCAAAAGAACGGGCGCGGCGATTCTGTTGATCACCCACGATCTCGGGGTCGTCGCGCAGACCTGCCAGCGGGTCGCTGTGATGCACGCGGGCCAATTGGTGGAGACGGGGCCCGTTCGCGAGATCTTCGGCTCTCCGGCTCATCCCTATACGCGCGCGCTCGTCAGTTCGATCCCGCGCATCGACGTCGAGACTAAGCTCGAGCCGGTTCCGGGCACGGTCCCTTCCCTTCGCCATCCGCCGAGGGGATGCCGGTATCAGAATCGCTGCCCCCATGCCATGGAGATTTGCCGGCAAGACAAGCCACGCCAAACAGTTGTCGGGCAAGATCACGAAACAGCGTGCTTTGCATTCGGAGAGCACCGTGACGCCGCTGCTTGAAGTTGATGGTTTGCGCAAAAACTTTGCGTTGACGGGGCCGAAGGCATGGGCCGCGCGGCTGCACGGCGAGCAGCCAGCGGTGCGGGCGGTCGATGGCGTCTCCCTTGCGATCAAGAGGGGCGAAACGCTCGGTCTCGTCGGCGAGTCCGGTTGTGGCAAATCGACCATCGCACGCTGCCTGTTGCGCGTGATCGAGCCAACGGCCGGCAGTATTCGCTTCGCCGGCGAGGAGATCACCGCGCTCGACCGACGGCAGCTTCGGAACACGCGACGCGCCATGCAGATGGTCTACCAGGACCCGACTGCAGCGCTCAACCCGCGCCGAAACGTACGGCGCACGATCGAGGAGCCGCTCTGGCTGCATTTCAAGATGACGGCCGCCGAGCGGCGCGAGCGATTGAACGCAGTGATCGCCGAAGTGGGACTGGGAACCGACCTTGTAGAACGCTATCCGCACGAGCTTTCAGATGGGCAACGGCAACGCGTCAACATTGCGCGCGCCATCGCCGCCCACCCGAGTTTCGTCGTCCTCGACGAACCGACCTCGGCGTTGGACGTCTCGCTGCGGTCGCGCATCATCCTTCTCCTCCAGGCGCTCCAGAAGCGGCTCGGGCTCTCCTTTCTCTTCATCTCGCACGATCTTGCCACCGTAAAGTATTTGGCGCATCGCATCGCCGTCATGTATCTTGGCGTCATTGTCGAGGAGGCCGACAGCGCGTCGCTATTCGCAGCTCCGCGTCATCCCTATACCCGCGCGCTCCTGTCATCGGTTCCCGCACCGGACCCGGATTTTCGTCATGAGCGGCTCATGCTGAAGGGCGAGATTCCGAGCCCCACAAAAATTTACGCCGGATGCAGGCTGCGCGGCCGCTGCCCCCTCGCCCAGGCGGTTTGTGCCGAGCCGGTTCCCCGGCGCGAAGTAGCCCCGGGCCACCACGTTCTATGTCATTTGGCTTAGACTCGAAGGGGAAACGGATCGCCAAGTTTCCTGTTCAAGCTTCCTACTTCTGCCTATTCCTGCGGCCGCAATACGACCCGGCCGGCGGAGCCAGCCGCAACCTTGCGATAGGCTTCCTGCGCCTGACCAAGGCCGCAGGTCTCGGTGATCGGAGCGGCGCGGTAGTCTCCCGCCGCAAATCCCGGCGTCAGCGCCTCCAATACTTCGGCGGAGGCCACGAGATCACGCTTCAGCGTGTCCACGCCGTAGAGCCGGCTTTCATTGTGATAAAAATCGGCCAGGTCGAAGCTCACCTCGCGCTGGCCGGTCGCCGCGAGCTCGACCAGCCGGCCGCGGAGGGCAAGGGTGTTCACGGCGTTGCGGAACATGAAGCCGCCGACGAGATCGAAGACGACATCCGCGCCCTTCCCGCCGGTCGCCGCACGGACTTGAGCCGGCAGATCCTCTGCGCCGAGAATCAGCTTTTCGGCGATGCCATGGATTGGAGCATGCGGATGCGGCGCGCGCCGATCGGCACCGATCACGCGAGCGCCAAGCCTGTGGGCGATCTGCGCCGCGGCACCACCGACGCCGCCGCCCGCGCCGATCAAGAGAACCATCTCGCCCGCCTTGAGCCCTGCCGCTTCGAGGCCGCACCACGCGGCCATGTAGTTGACCCCGACCGACGCCGCCTCGTCGAAGCTGAGGGTGTCGGGCTTGCGGCGCAGGCTCGCCACCGGCACGGCGATCATCTCCGCGTGAGTGCCGTCGCGGGTGAAGCCGGTATCCCCGCCGGTGCCCCAAACCGCGACCCCAATCCACTCGGCCGGCCCCGCCTCAACCACACCGGCGAAATCGCGACCGGGGATGCGCGGCAGCGTGGTCTGCTTCATGGCCCCGGCGACGTTCTTGACGTCGCTGGGATTGATCGAGGCCGCCATCACTCGCACCAGCGCCGTGCTCTCGGAGCGGGCTGGAGCCGCCAGGTTCGCCAACTCGAGAACGGAGGGATCACCGAAGGCTGTAAACCGTATGGCCCGCATGGCCTTTATCCTTTCATTTGCGTTGCGGAGTGCGGAAACGGCCCTGCCAGGCGCTCCAGATCGGCGAAGACCAGGTAACGCCGTCGATCCCGAAGCCGGCTCGAAGAGCACGTTCTTGCCAGACGGATCGCACACCTCGCAAAAGTGCTACTCCTTTAGGCGATAGGCCGCTTCCCGGCGACCGCCGAAAAGTTTCCTTTGGGAAAGCGGTTTTTGCAGATGCAGGCGCCGATCCTAGGTCATGCTACCGGGCATGAAGCAGCGGATCGATACGCCATCATAGCCATAAAGCGGCCAAACCATGGTTCGCCCGGCCTTGTTCGGCTCGGTGATTACGGATTCATCCGGCACGTCGATCCAAACCATTTCTCCGGAATCGGCCGCCTTCGGCACGTGCACGCGGTAGTGACCGTCCCTGGTCTCCCAGTCTGCGTCGATGACAACATAGCCGTCGGCATAGGAACAGCAGAGGCCTTTGCCGCTCGCGAGATGTTCGAACCAGTCGTGGAGCGCCGAATCCTTGTGGCGCCCGTCCAGATCGCGTCCCAGCGCCGGCAACATCAGTGGTGCAATCGCGACAACGCTGATCAGCGGCATCCGATGCAGCCCTACCCAACGACGCTCCATATCACACTCCCGGAAAATCTTGTGGCGTGAAGGCAATCGATCTCGGCTACCAAAGAAGGAGCAAGACGCAGGAAAACTGCCGAGCCCCTCACTTCGGCGTGCTTCCCTGACCTTCGCCGCGAACCGCTACTGCAATCCCGGCCTTACCCGTATCAGCGCCTGAAGCTTTCTCCGCTCGCCGTTCGTAGTCCGCGGCCAAGGCTCTCAGCCGATCCACGATGGTTTCGTCCGTCATGTTTCGAGCAATGCGGAGCAAGGTCCGCGCCGTCTCGACATATTCCTTGCTAAGCATCAT
>NZ_JBAURI010000196.1:0-10855 GCF_049581145.1 Bradyrhizobium sp. | reverse complement strand
GCTCCGCGGTGTAGAGACGCTTGGTGCATTTGAGCACCAGTGGGACGGTGCCCCCTGCAACCAGACCGAGTGCCGCAAAGACGATGCCGACATAGAGCAGCCCCGCCGCGTGCGCCAATGGCGGCAGGAGCATCGCGATCAGCAGCATCCGCAGCAGGCAGATGCCGATCAACGCGTTGTCGAGCGCGGTTCCCGCACGGTCGGCGGCGTGGCCCAAAAAGATCGAGCCTGCGGCGTTGCCGACCATGAAGGCGAGCAGGGGTGTGCCCGCCGCCGACGGCGATATGTTGAAAAAATGTGCCACCATCGGGATGCCCCATACGCCGGACAGCGTCGTCACGACGGCGAAGTGCGACGCGAAGCTCATCGCGCAGCCCCAGTTCGAGAGTTGCGCAAGCGCCCGCCAGCTCGCCCAGAGAACGCTTTTCAGCGTCTTGTTGCTGTGCGCGGCCGGCGCGGGTTTGAGCGTCAGCGACGCAAAGCCCAGGTTGGCAGCTCCGACGCAGGCGATGAGGATGAAGCAGGCGCGCCAGCCGAAGCCGCCGACGGCCGCGGCGAGCGGTGTCGTGGCAACGACACCGCCGATATAGCCCGACACCTGCGAGATGCCCGACATGACTCCGAACCGCTCGTCGGCGAAACTCTGCGCCACCAGTTTCAGCAGCGCCGTAAACACCAGAGCATCGCCGCAGGCGACGACAAGCCGCGCGACAAAGACGTCGAACAGGTTCGGCGCCAGCGCGAATGCGGCGCTGCCAATCGAGGACGCCACCATGCTGGCAAGCACGACGCGCTTGACGCCGTAGCGGTCGACCAGAAGGCCGGCCGGGATCTGCATCAGGGTGTAACCCCAGAAGTAACTCGAGGCGAGCATCGCGACGCCGGCGGCGTCGGTCTTGAAATCCGCCATGAAGCTCAAGCCGACGGATTGCGGTGACACGCGCTGCAGGAATGCGATCGCATAGGCGACCGCCACCGTCGCCCAGGCCAGATAGGCCCGATCACTGACACGGCGAGTGGGTGCGAAGGTGGCTTGCTGGCCGGGCATCGACATCACGCCGTCGCATAGCCCACGGAAAACAGCGCATCCGCCGAATCCGGAATCAGACGGGACATCGCCGCGTCGACCAGCGACGCCGTGCCGCGATAGGCTTGTGGGTGATGCTTGATGTGACCGTAGGCGCCGCGCATGATCATGCCAGGCACTTCGAGCTGCTTGCCCGGGTAGAGCGAGGCGCACATCTCGATGCAGGCTGCCTGCAATGCGGGATCGCGGCGCTCGACGAGCAGGGAGGGCACGACCTTCTCGCAGATCTTGGCGTTTGCCGCCCACACGATCGGGTTGCGGGTCCGCCAGCCGTAGAGGATGCCGGCTTCGCCCCGACCGGGAACCGAGCGTTTCAGGATTTCGGAGGTGAAGAAACCGTAGAGGCCGCGGCCCTGATAGGCTGGAAGTACCTCGGTGCCGCTACGGTAGATGGCAAGTGATCCTGCAACCCGGAGCATCCGATAGACCGAAAACGCGGCAAGCTCAGACCCGTCGTAAACCAGGATCACGCCGTATTTGCCGTCGAATGGAGAGGACGTCGTGGTCCAATGCGGTTCGGTCGCCTTCCAGTTGACGGCGATGATGCGGTTCATCGCATCCATCAAGGGCTGCCGGCCGTTTTCGCTGATGCATGATGCATCCGGAAAGCTGAAGGTCGTGTAGCCGGCCCATGACGATGCAAAGGCGTCGTCGTCGCGGGCACCTTGGGAGTGACCTTGGGGCTGAGCTTTGGCTTGAGCCTGGCTGCCTGGATTTCGCAACATGAGCAGAACTCCAACTTTCCAGCTCGAGCTATACAGGTGGCCCTCCGATGGCTTAAAGGACAATATGCCCTCGAAATCTGCCAAGTTCGCCGTCAAATCATCTGCCAAATCCCGACGGCACGAACCGAGCGAAAAGACGCCCTCAAGGCGGGTGGCGATTCTCGCCTTTCCGGGAGTAACGCTGCTCGATATCTCGGGACCGGCCCAGGTGTTCGCCGAACTGGAGGCCATCGAATTGCCGGCGCCGGGCTATGCGTTATCCTATGTTTCAGTCACTGGCGGACTGGTCCCGACCGATGTCGGGATGATGATCGATACCTCGCCGATCGCGAGCGTGCGGCCGCAGCAGGTCGATACGCTCATAGTGCCCGGTGGCCCCGGCATATGGGAGCTGCGGCACGACGCGGTGCTGATGAAGTGGATCGCACAAACGCTGCCGAAGGCGCGGCGGATCGCCTCGGTGTGTCTCGGAGCCTTTGTGCTGGCCTGGACCGGTGTTCTGGATGGCAAGCGCGCGGTGACGCATTGGCGGTTCTGTCCACGATTGCAGGACAGCTTCCCCAAGATCCGGGTCGAGCCGAATGCGATCTTCGTCCAGGATGGACGCGTGTGGTCCTCCGCGGGCGTCAGCGCCGGCATCGACCTGGCGCTGGCGATGATCGAGCAGGATTTCGGCCACACCATCGCGCTCGACGTCGCGCGACGGCTTGTGGTGTTTCTCAAACGCCCTGGCGGTCAAAGCCAGTTTTCCACGGTGCTCGCGGCGCAAGCCTCCGATGCCGAGGGGCGCTTCAGCGCATTGCATGCCTGGATCATCGAGAACATCGCCAGCGATCTCAGGGTGGAAACGCTGGCGGAGCGGGCCGGAATGACGCTGCGAACGTTTGCCCGCACTTACGTCAATCGCACCGGAATGACCCCGGCCAACGGCGTCGAGGCGCTGCGTGTGGAGACCGCGAGGCTGCTGCTCGAAAGCAGGCGTATCGGCGGCGTGGTCGAGGTCGCCAAACGCGCCGGCTTTGGTGACGACGAACGGATGCGACGGGCGTTCCTCAGGCATCTCGGCGTGACACCGTCCGAGTATCGACGGCGTTTTTCGGGATGAGGCCAGCAAGCTTGACCCATTCAATCAAGCAGGGCGTGATCAGACGATCCGCCGCTGCACACTCAGGTGCGGACGCAAACAATCCATGATTGTGGCCGGTGCCGGCTCTCGAAAGCGCCAGGTCAAAGCCCTGTTCATGCTGGCGCGGCTCATCTTCCGCCTCTGCGTCGCCGCCGAGGCGGCGCGTAGTTAACTGTCCCCTGCAGGTTGTGGCGGAATCCGGTGCGAGAATCGTTGATCGACCTAAGTACCCGGTAAATTTGGCCGGTTACTTTGTCGATAGTTCGTTTTGAATCTTGGTCGTCGGGGCAGCCAATGCCGAACGTCGTGAAATTCCGGATGCGGGCGGCGGACGCGCAAGCTCCCGCTCCGCATGGTCAGGCGGCCTATGCCGTAGCTCCGGAACTCGCGTCCCGCTTCGCTGAGCTGCAATCAAGGACCAAGCGCGACATTCGCAACGCGATCCTGTTGCTGGATCTTGCCGCGCAGCATGCGCGCGAGATCGCGATGAAGATGAGCGATCCCGAGGTGAGGAACGTCTTCGACGAACATATCGCCTCGATCGAAAGCCTGCTTCAGATTGCCCGCGAAAGGGCGCTCGACCTTTAGGCCGCGACCGGTCTTCCTGATTTAGCTTTTTTGCGAGCCGAATGCGGAAGCACCCCCAAGCCAGCGGCGTCGAATATCATCTCACCGACGAGGTCCTGATCGTCCCGAAAACGGATCTGAATTGCATGACGCCGCTCGGCAAGTGTGCTACCGCTATTCCGTACCGGGAGGATATTGATCATGGCTGAACCTAAACTTGAAGTCCCTGCCGAACTGCGGGAATTGGCCGAAAAGAGCATCGAGCAAGCGGAAAAGGCGTTCGGAATGTTCTTCGATGCAGCGAGCAAGTCCGTCACCTCGATTCCAGGCCCGGGATCCGATATCTCCAAGCAGGCGTTGTCGTTCACCGAGCAGAACATGAAGGCGGCATTCGAACATGCGCGAAAGCTCGTGCACGCCAGCGACCTCCAGGAAGCGATGCGGATTCAGTCCGAGTTCTTGCGAAGCCAGTTTACCACTGCCGGGGAGCACATGAGACAGATCTCCGGCCAGGTCATGTCCGCAGCGAAAGACGTGGCGAAAGCCCCCAAACCCTGAAATTCTGCCTTCGCAGCTGCAAAAAAAGCTTGCGCGCGCTCTCGCGGGGTATTTCAATCGTCCGGCAGGTCCATGATGGGCCACCGGGTCAACTCGCCCGCCGTCCGTCATCCTTTCTGCTGATCCCTGTCGGCCAAACCGGCAGGGATTTGCATTTGGACCGCCGCTCCGGTTTGAGCTGCCTATTTGCGCAGCGAACTGACATAGGCCGCGATGTCCGCGGCCTCGGTTCGGCTCAGCAGGAAATTCGGCATCTTCGGGTGGGGATCGAGCAGGAAGAAAGCCACCTTTTCCGGTGTAAAGTCTGATTTGCTGGCAATCGCGGCGAATGACGGAACGTCGGCATCGGCCTGCTTCTGGTTGCTGTCTACGAGATGGCAGGAACTGCACCAGCGCTTGGCGAGATCACTGCCGTGACTGGCGTCGGCTGCCATTGCCGGTACTTCGCCGAGCCCCGCTGCGACAATCACGGCAAGAATGTGTCTCAAGCGTGTTTGCATCCGATGCTCCTTTTTGACTTCCTGCGATCCACGCTTTTCGCAGATGCCGACTGCCGGCCGTTGATCCCTGTCAAAACGACATCGGCGGCTCACCGCGATGCCGTTGCTGGCCGATCGGCCGAGGGCCGCTTTTGGGGAGCCGCGCTCAACCGCAACAGGAGCCCGGGAAATGCGAAGGGTCGATGACGACGGATTTCAGCAGCTTCCAACATCCCGATGATCAGACGGCGAGCCGCATTGATCCGTCTCATGAAGCTGCCGTCGCCGGATGATGGGCAAGGCGTTCTCGCAGGCGCCTGATGTCAGTAGTCGCCGGGGTTGGTGACTGCGGGTTGGTCCGTATCGACCGATGCGAGGTCGCTGCTTGCGTTGGCGCCGAGGAACTTGTCGAGCGTTGCCTGGATTTTTTCCTTCACGGACTGAGGTCCGCGGTCGCTGAGATCCGTATGCTGTGCGCCGGTGTTGATGATGTCGATGCCCTCCGCCTTGGCTTGCGCGGGCGTTGGCAGCACACCCGGATCGGTCTTGAAGTGTGGATCCTTGGAACGGAATGACAGGATCTTCAACCTGTTGCTGAGCACGAACGGCACGCGCAGATTGTCCAGCGTGATCACCTTCGACACCAGCTCCGGATGGTGCATGGCGACGTACATCGAAACATCGCCGCCGTTGGAATGTCCCACCAGCGTCAGATGATCATAGTCGGCGTTCGGCTGCAGCTTTTGCAGCTCGCCGAGCACGAAGAGGATGTTGGATTCGCAGCGTTCATAGATTCCGCGCCGGCCGACATAGGGCAGGCCGACCTTGGTCATCAAAGGCGGATCGCTGGGGAGGTCTTGCTGGATGCTCGCCACCAGATAGCCCCGCGCAGCCAGAACGTTGGCGAGGAAGGAATACTCGGTGTTCCTGACGGTGTTGCCGTTGCTGATGATGGCGACCGGGAGCTTCCAGAGGCCGTTGTCGGCCTTCATTTCGTAATCGCGCCGCACGGCAAGGTCGACCGAGACCGGCCGCTGCCGCACCTTGTCAAACAGATTCAGTGTTTCATGCCGAATCGCCCATTTGCTGATGGTGAAATATTCGGCGCCCACCAGCACACAAAGGCAGGCGAGGATTGCAATTGCCCTCTTCATGGTTTCCAACCCCGATCACTTCTGACTCAAGACATGGTGTTGGAACGCCTATCATGCGATGTGGGATTGTCGCTCCTGAGATTAAATTTCGGCAAACCGGCGAGCTGGGCTCAGGGTGATCCGGCCGACGCCGATCTTGCTGCCCGTAATGCCGCGTCGATTTTGGACTGGACGCGTCGTGCGGCGAGCGCCACCAGCCCCGTTTGCGTCTTGCCCGTCTTGATCTTGTCGCCGATTGCAAACCGCCATTCCCAGATGTCTGGTTCGGCGGTCGCCACGACGTTGTATTCTACGCCCTTATGAATCACCACAAAGCTTCCCTGTTCCCGAAAGCCTGCGAGAACAACATTTCCCAAGCTCAATCAATCCGGGCAAGTACGGTTAATTTCTCGTTTTGGTATGTAAATTGTGCGGCTATGCGCAAATTATATGCAGGAAAGAGGGCGGCTGCAGTCTTGCCGAAGCAATCACCCGATGAGGGCGGTCTAAGCCTTTAGGTATCATATTACCATATGACCGCGGTCGGACTCCATCCCTTGCCTCGATCGTCTCCGCGGTGACGCGAGTGCGAAACAGCGGCTGTTAGAACGTGAGCACGCTTCTTGCGCCAGATCAAAACCGGCCCTGACAGTCGCTGCTTCTTCGCAACAACGACGGCACCGAAAACCACGATGAGCCGGGCTTTTCCGCCCCGCGCAGAGTTGCGGGACCGGCGAAAGTGTCCGTCAATGGGGCCGGCAGGGGGTTGCAGCAGCGCTCTCGGCGGTGACGTACAGACAGTCGCGCACGAATCTGCAAAATGGCAAACGCGTCGGGTATGTCTGAAGGATCGAAGTCATGATGGCGGCCGTCTCCGATCCTGCGCTGGAGACGACTGGACGTCCCGCCATCCATGCCGGCGAGCACCACCGCGATCTGCGGCTGGATGCCTGCCGCGGACTGGCGCTGTGGTTCATCTTCATCGATCACGTTCCCGATAATTCGCTAAGCTGGCTGACGCTCCGCAATTACGGCTTCAGCGACACCAGCGAGATGTTCGTTTTTATCTCCGGCTATACCTGCATGCTCGCCTACGGCGGGGCGCTCCCGACGCAGGGCTGGCTGACGACGGCGGTGCGTGCGTTGCGGCGCGGCTGGGAAATCTATGCCGCGTTCCTGGTGCTGCTGATTGCCTATTTTGCACTGGTCTGGATCGTTGGCGGCGGCCAGCGCTATCTCGACGAAACCAACACGGGTTTCTTTTTCCACGATCCCGGCGCGACGATCGTCCACGTTGCGGCATTGCAATTTGCGCCGGTCAATACCGACATATTGCTGACGTTCGCGTTGCTGCATCTCAGTTTTCCCCTGCTGCTCTGGCTGATGACCCGAAGCGCCACGGCGACGCTGGCCTTGTCGTTTCTGCTTTATCTGATGGTGCAGATCTTCAGCTGGCATGTGCCGGCGTGGCCGAGCGGGGAACTGTATTTCAATCCGTTTGCCTGGCAGTTCCTGTTTGTGATCGGCTGCTGGTACGCCTATGAAGGCACCGACCGGCTGCGCCCGATCCTGCGGTCACGTACGCTGCTGGCGCTGGCGATCGCCTGTCTCGCATTCAGCCTCATCGTCGCCTTGAGCTGGCAGTTCAAGGCGCTCGGTGGACTGATCCCGGAACGGGTGACGAGTTTGATCTACCCGATCTACAAGAGTCACCTCGCCCCGGTGCGGCTGGCGCATTTCCTCTCGCTCGCCTTCGTGGTTTCGCGCCTGACGCCGCCGGAGTGGCATGGTCCGGTCAGGCCGCTGATGATAGCGCTGATCAGGTGCGGCGAAAACTCGCTGTCGATCTACTGCATCGGCGTTTTGCTGGCGTTTCTCGCTCACGTCTGCATCGTCGAGGTTTCCGGTGGCTTTGCCATGCAACTCGCCCTCAGCAGCGCCGGGATCGCCATCATGGTGGGGGCCGCAAACCTCCTGACCTGGGAATCCCGGCATGATCGCCGCGGTCCGAAGCTATTCTGACAGAGTGGGTGGATCTCGCGCACGCTAGCGCCGCCGCGCGACCGCGATCCCCAGCAAAAATGCCACGAACAGACTTGCCAGCGGCGCCTCGCGCGTCACGGCGGCAACAGTCGCGAGCGGCTGGCCCGGCCGTCTCGCGTTCTCGATCGCCCCGCCGAGCCGGTCAATCGCCGCGCGCAGTGCGCTGGTGACTTCGGCGATCGAGCGGGACAGGTCGGTCGCGCCATCAAGCGCGCCCGCAGCCATACCGGGTGGTGGGATCGGTTCGGGCTTTTCGACATTCACTTGGCATACCCCTTGGGTTTCGGCGGTAGACCGCGTCGCCTACCGGAAAGAGAAGCAATGAAGCCGCCGCCTTTGGCTATCCGCGCGTGCGCGTGTTTTGTACAGCGGGTCGGGCGACCTTTGGCTATCTGCGGCAGGCGCCGTTTTGAACGGCGGGCGACGGCTTCACCGCAGGCAATGCCCCTCAGCGAAATTTGTTCCGCCAAGCCCCGGGGTTTGGCGGGGCCGGCGAACGCGGCGACAGAATCTCTGTTACCGTGGCCGCAGAGCCGTCCTGTCCATGGGTTGATGATGACCGAGATGCCGAACAAAGATCCGACGAAATGCGTCGCGCTGCTCGGTGCGCCCATTGACATGGGCGCCTCGCAGCGCGGCACGCTGATGGGGCCCGCGGCCCTGCGCACGGCCGGTTTGCAGACCTTGCTCGAGGGCTTGGGAGTCGATGTCGCGGACCATGGCGATGTTTCGGTCGGCGACATGGTCGACGTCACCGATGCGGCGCCTGAAAATGCCAGGCATTATCGCGACATCCAGCGCTGGACCCGCGCGCTCAGCCGACGCGGTTATGAAGTTGCTCGCTCGGGCGCGATCCCGATCTTTCTTGGCGGCGATCATTCGCTGTCGATGGGCTCGGTCAACGCCATGGCGCGCCATTGGCAGGAGATCGGCCGCGAGCTCTTCGTTCTCTGGCTCGACGCGCATGCGGACTACAACACGCCGGCGACCACGATCTCGGCCAACATGCACGGGATGGCCGCAGCGTTCCTGTGCGGCGAGGCCGGCCTTGATGGCCTTTTGGGCGAGCAGCCGCGCGTCTCGATTGAACCGGATCGGCTGGAGCTGTTCGGGACGCGCTCGATCGACAGGCTGGAAAAGGAGCTGCTGCGCGATCGCCGCGTCAGCGTTGCCGATATGCGGCAGATTGACGAGTTCGGTGTCGGCGTGTTGATCCGTCGCATCATCGACAAGGTGCGCGCCCATGACGGTGTGCTGCACGTCAGTTTTGACGTCGATTTTCTCGACCCCGGCATTGCGCCCGGCGTCGGGACCACGGTGCCGGGCGGCGCGACCTATCGGGAGGCACACCTGATCATGGAGATGCTGCACGATTCCGGCCTGGTGCGGTCCGTGGATATCGTGGAGCTGAACCCGTTCCTGGACGAGCGTGGCCGCACTGCGCGGATGGCGGTCGAATTGGTCGGCAGTCTGTTCGGCCAGCAGATCACCGATCGGCCGACGCCGAGCAATGCGATCACGCCATGATCTCTGGTACGGAAAGCCGTTGTCCACCCATCGGGTCGTGGCCCGAGGGCATGCCTTTCCGGAAAATGCACTAAGGCTTCGCCAGAAATGCATGACGATGTCGACTTGCCCGCAGGGGCATCGCCGGACTGGCACACCGGCCTGTCGAGCGAGGAAGCGCAGCGGCGGCTGTCACGGTTCGGTTCGAACGTCACTGCCGATGTCGACCGCAGCGCGTGGCGGGTGCTGCTGTCGAAGTTCGCCGCCCCGGTGCCGTGCTTGCTCGAAGCGGCGATCGTGCTGCAATTGATTCTCGGCGAATATATCGAGGCGTCGATCATCGGCGTGCTTCTCGTGTTCAATGCCGTGCTCGGCTTCCTGCAGGAGGGCCGGGCGCAGGCGACGTTGTCGGCCTTGAAGCTGCGCCTCGCCCTGAACGCGTCCGTGCTCAGGGACGGACGATGGAAGATCGTTCCCGCTGCCGAGCTGGTTCCCGGTGATGTCGTCAAGCTCACGCTCGGCAGCGTGGTCGCAGCCGATGTGCGGCTCGCACAGGGAGCCGTTCTGCTCGACCAGTCGATGCTGACGGGAGAATCGCTCCCGGTCGAAGCCGGTCCCGGATATGAGGCCTATGCCGGCGGGCTGGTGCGGCGGGGCGAAGCCGTCGGCGACGTGCTGGCGACAGGCGCAAACACAAGATTCGGACGCACTGCCGAACTTGTCCGCACGGCGCATGTCACGAGCTCGCAGCAAAAGGCTGTTCTGCGGGTGGTTTTGTACCTGGCAGGGATCAACGGCACACTCGCGGTCTTGTTGATCGTGTTTGCCGTATTGATTCACATGCCGCTGCACGAACTGATCCCGCTGGGTCTGATCGCGCTGCTTGCCTCGGTGCCCGTCGCCTTGCCGGCGACGTTCACGCTGGCGACCGCGATCGGCGCCCAGGCGCTGGGCCGCCATGGCGTGTTGCCGACGCGGCTCTCCGCGGTCGACGAAGCCGCCACGATGAACGTGCTCTGCGTCGACAAGACCGGCACGCTGACGCGCAACGAACTGGCTGTTAGCCTGGTTGCGATGTTGGGGAGCGACTCCGAAGCCGAAGTCCTGATGTGGGCGCGGCTGGCCAGTTCCGACGGCGGCCTCGATCCGGTTGACGCCGCCATTCGCAACGCGGTGGCGGAGAGGCCAGTCGAGCCTACGCGCCTGCCGAAACTGAGTGCCTATGTCCCCTTCGATCCCACCACCAAGATGGCGGAAGCGACCGTGATTGCTGCGGACGGTTCAGTCCGGCGGGTCGTGAAAGGCGCGGTCGCCTATGTCGCCGCCATCGCCGAACCATGCGCTGTCGCCGCGGCAAAAGCCTCCGAGCTGGAGGCGCGGGGTTATCGCGTGCTCGGCGTCGCCGAGGGGAAGCCGGGGGCGTTGCGGCTCGCCGGCCTGATCGCGCTCAGCGATCTGCCGCGGCCCGAGGCCGCGGCGTGCATCGCCAGCCTGCAGGACAAGGGCGTTCGGGTCGTGATGGTGACCGGCGATTCGCCGGTCACGGCGGCCGCGGTGGCGAGGGCGATCGGACTTGCCGGAGCGGTCTGTCCGCCCGGACCGGTGCCGGAACGGCTCCGACCTGACGACTT
>NZ_JBAURI010000195.1:0-6093 GCF_049581145.1 Bradyrhizobium sp. | reverse complement strand
GATTGAACTGATGTCGTTCGCGGAACACGGCGACGACCTGCTCGCCGCCGAGCTTGGCGAACACCTGGGTCTCCGAGCCGGTCGGCTCGACCACGATGATCTCGGCCTCGGCACCGTCATCGGCGATGGTGAAGTGCTCCGGGCGAACGCCATAGACGACAGGGCGGCCATCGGAATTGGCAGGCGGCGCGGCCAGCGGCAGTTTCAGGCCGTCCGGGCCTTCGAAGCTGGCGCTGCCGTTCGCCCTGACCTTGCCTTTGAGGAAATTCATCGCCGGCGAGCCGATGAAGCTGGCAACGAACTGGTTTTCCGGGCGGTCGTAGAGCTCGAGCGGCGAGCCCATCTGCTCGACGACGCCGTCGTGCATCACGACGATCTTGTCGGCCATGGTCATGGCCTCGATCTGGTCGTGGGTGACATAGACGGTCGTGGTTTTCAGCCGCTGGTGCAGTTCCTTGATCTCGGTGCGCATCGCGACCCGCAGCTTGGCGTCGAGATTGGACAGGGGTTCGTCGAACAGGAACACCTGGGGGTCGCGCACGATGGCGCGTCCCATCGCGACGCGCTGGCGCTGGCCGCCGGACAATTGCCGGGGATAGCGGTCGAGCAGCGGCGTCAAGGCCAGGATTTCGGCGGCGCGCTGCACGCCCTTGTTGATTTCGTCGGCGCGCGCCCCGCGCAGCTTGAGCGAGAACCCCATATTGTCGGCGACCGTCATATGCGGGTAGAGCGCATAGTTCTGGAACACCATCGCGATGTCGCGCTCCTTGGGCTGAACATTGTTGACGACGCGCTCGCCGATCGAGATCGTGCCCGAAGTGATGTTTTCCAGCCCGGCCAGCATCCGCAGCAAGGTGGATTTGCCGCAGCCCGACGGTCCGACCAGAACGACGAATTCGCCGTCCTCGATCGGGATCGACACGCCGTGCAGGACCTCGAAACCCCCGAAGGATTTTCGCACGTCGCGAATATGGACCGAAGACATCTACTCCCTCCCCGAAATGACGCACCGCGGCAGGCGCGGTCTTGTTTTTGTTGGTCAGGGTCTTAGCAGACTTTTTCCGCGATGTCCTTGGATCAAAGTCTTAGGCCTCTAAAGTCTTAAGTCTTGCCCCTTGCAAACGAATTTGCGAACTGAACGTCATGATGTAAACAACCGGCCTAAAATCAGGATCCGCACAATAATGAGGCGTGTGCGCCGCGGGAGAAACCATGAACAAGCCGCTGACCGGCGTCACCAGGCGCAAACTCCGCTCGACCGAGTGGTTCAACAATCCACATAACCCGGGCATGACCGCGCTCTATCTGGAGCGCTACCTGAATTACGGCCTGACCCGGAAGGAGCTGCAGTCCGGGATGCCGATCATCGGCATAGCCCAGACCGGCAATGACCTTTCACCCTGCAACCGGCATCACCTCGAACTGGCGCACCGGGTGCGCGAAGGCATCCGCGCCGCCGGCGGTATCGCGATGGAGTTTCCGTGCCATCCGATCCAGGAAACCGGCAAGCGGCCGACCGCGGCGCTCGATCGCAACCTCGCCTATCTCGGCCTGGTCGAGATCCTGTTCGGCTATCCCCTGGATGGGGTGGTCCTGACCACCGGCTGCGACAAGACGACGCCGGCCTGCCTGATGGCGGCGGCCACCGTCAATCTGCCCGCGATCGTGCTGTCGGGCGGACCGATGCTGAATGGCTGGCATGACGGCCAGCGCTCGGGCTCCGGCACCGTGGTGTGGAAATCCCGCGAGCGGCTGGCCGCGGGCGAGATCGACTATGAGGAGTTCATGAACATCGTGGCCTCCTCGGCGCCCTCGATCGGCCATTGCAACACCATGGGCACGGCGTCGACCATGAACTCGCTGGCGGAAGCGCTCGGCATGTCGCTGCCGGGCTGCGCCGCGATCCCGGCGCCCTATCGCGAGCGCGCCCAAATCGCCTACGACACCGGCCGGCGCATCGTCGACATGGTCTGGGAAGACCTGAAGCCTTCGGACATCCTGACGCGCAAGGCGTTCGAGAACACCATCGTGGTCAATTCCGCGATCGGGGGCTCGACCAACGCACCGATCCATATCAACGCGCTGGCCCGCCATGTCGGGGTCGAGCTGTCGATCGACGACTGGCAGAAATACGGCCACGAGATTCCGCTGCTCGTGAACATGCAGCCGGCGGGCTTCTATCTCGGCGAGGAATTTTATCGCGCCGGCGGCGTGCCGGCCGTGGTGCGCGAACTGATGCGACACCAGCGGATCCACGAAGACGCCATGACCGTCAACGGCCGCACCATGGGCGACAATTGCCGTGAGGCGGCGACGCCCGATGGCGATGTGATCTACGGCTACGACAAGCCGCTGGTGAAGGATGCCGGCTTCCTGGTGCTGCGCGGCAATCTGTTCGATTCCGCGATCATGAAGACCAGCGTGATCTCCAAGGAATTCCGCGACCGCTACCTGAGCAATCCGAAGGACCCAAACGCGTTCGAGGGCCGCGCCATCGTGTTCGAGGGCCCGGAGGATTATCACGCCCGGATCGACGAGCCTTCGCTCGATATCGACGAGTCCTGCATCCTGTTCATCCGCGGCACCGGGCCGATCGGCTATCCCGGCGGCGCCGAGGTCGTCAACATGCAGCCGCCGGCAGCCCTGATCAAGCGCGGCATCCTGGCGCTGCCCTGCATCGGCGACGGCAGGCAGTCCGGCACGTCGGGCTCGCCCTCGATCCTCAACGCGTCGCCCGAAGCCGCCGCCGACGGGGGATTAGCGATCCTGAAGACCGGCGACAAGGTGCGCATCGATCTCAACAAGGGCAGCGCCAATATCCTGATTGCGGAGGCCGAGGTGAAGCAGCGCCATGCCGAACTGAAGGCCAAGGGCGGTTTCCCCTATCCGGCCAACCAGACGCCCTGGCAGGAGCTCTATCGCAACACCGTCGGCCAGCAGGCAACCGGCGCCTGCATGGAATTTGCGACGCGCTATCACGACATCGCGGGCAAGGTCGGCGTGGCCAGGGATAATCACTAGGCAGCCGAACACCGTCATTGCGAACCAACGGGTCGGCGCGAAGCGCCGTCCGACGACGGACTCCGCGAAGCAATGCACAATCCTTCCGCGCGGACATGGATTGTTCGTCGCTCCGCTGCTCGCAATGACGGGAAAATAACAAAAATAACAGGAGAAGAAAAAATGTCAGACCGCCTCAAGGGCAAACGCGCCTTCGTGACTGCCGCCGCCGCCGGAATTGGCCGCGCCTGTGCGCTTGCCTTTGCCCGCGAGGGCGCCACCGTGTTCGCGACCGATATCGACGAAAAGGGGCTCGCCGTGCTGAAGCACGAAGGCATCGCCGACGTGGCGCGGCTCGATGTCCGCGACAGCGCGGCGGTGGCCGCGACCGCGAAGCGCGTCGGCAAGGTCGATATCCTGCTGAATGCGGCCGGCTTCGTGCATCACGGCAGCGTGCTGGACTGCTCGGACGAGGACTGGGATTTTTCCTTCGACCTCAACGTCAAGTCGATGCACCGGATCATCCGCTCCTTCCTGCCGATGATGCTGGAAGGCGACGGCGGCTCGATCGTGAATATCTGTTCCGCCGCCGGCGTGTTCAAGGCCGCGCCCAACCGCTACGTCTACGGCGCGACCAAGGCCGCGGTGGCGGCGCTGACCCGGGCGGTCGCGGTCGATTTCATCACCAAGCGCATCCGCTGCAACTGCATCTGCCCTGGCACCATCGAGACGCCGTCGATGCTGCAGCGCGCGTCCGCCGCGGGCCCGGGCGGACACGAGCTGTTCGTCTCGCGACAGCCGATGGGACGGCTCGGCACCGCGGAAGAGATCGCGCTGCTCGCGGTCTATCTGGCGAGCGACGAGAGCGCCTTCACCACCGGCGTCGCGCACGTCATCGACGGCGGCTGGACGCTTTGATCTTACCTCTCCCCGCTCGCGGGGGAGAGGTAAGACTTCCGCCGCTGCGCCACCATCGCTACGCGTCAGGAATTAGGAAGAGGACCATCATCATGAACAAGATCGATCTGAACGGTCGAAGCGCCGTCGTCACCGGCGGCGCGCAGGGTTTTGGCCGCGCCATCGCCGAGCGGTTCGTGGCGTCCGGTGCCCGGGTCGCGATCTGGGATCACGACCAGGCGCTGGCCGAGGCGACGGCGAAGGCGATCGGTGAGGCCGTCACCGCCTTCAAGGTCGACGTGACCGACCTCGCCGCGGTGGAACAGGCCCGCGACAACACGCTGGAGGCCTTCGGCAAGGTCGACATTCTCGTCAACAATGCCGGCATCGCCGGCATCAACAAGCCCGTGTGGGAGACCGACCTCGACGAATGGCGCAAGGTGCTGCGCATCAATCTCGACGGGCCCTTCATCTGCTGCAAGGCAGTGGTGCCCGCCATGCTCAAACAGAAATACGGCCGTATCGTCAACATCGCCTCCATCGCCGGCAAGGAAGGCAACCCCAACGCTGCGCATTATTCGGCATCCAAGGCGGCCCTGATCGCGCTGACCAAATCGCTCGGCAAGGAGCTTGCGCAGCACGATATCCTGGTCAACGCGGTGACGCCGGCTGCGGCGAAGACCGCGATCTTCGACCAGATGACGCAGCAGCACATCGACTTCATGCTGTCGAAGATTCCAAAAGGCCGCTTCGTGCTGGTGGAAGAACTCGCGGCGATGGTCGCCTGGCTGGCGTCGGAGGACTGCGCGTTCTCGACCGGCGCGGTGTTCGACATTTCCGGCGGCCGCGCGACGTATTGAGCGGCGGCCTGAGTCTGATTTCGAGGCAAACGCGTCCCGGGTTTGTCTTGCGAGGAGAATCGCAGCACACTCCGGTTGGTGAGGAGGCCTGGACGATCGGTTCGCCGGCAACCGTCGTCTGCCAAAAGACATCACGGCAACCTTGAAAACAGTGCGCAAACCCGCGGAAATGGCTTAACAGTGCGTGGCCTGCCGCAATATCAGCATGGGGTTCCCTAGTGGAACGGACGCTGCGTTCCTACCTTTGTCAGCGCATCTGGAATCAAACCATTGAATCTCACGCTTTACGACCTGTCGGTCTGGGTCCTCCCCCTCGTCATTGCCATCACGTTTCACGAGGCGGCCCACGGCTATGTGGCGCATGCCTTCGGCGACAATACCGCTTGGGAGCTCGGCAGGGTCAGCGCCAACCCGCTCCGGCACATCGACCCGTTCGGCACGCTGATCCTGCCGGCGATCCTCTTGCTGTCGCACTCGCCGTTTCTGTTCGGCTATGCCAAGCCGGTTCCGGTGAATTTCCGCGCGCTCCGCAATCCGCGAATCGGCATGGTCCTGGTGGCGCTGGCTGGACCCGGCACCAACATCGCGCTGGCTTTGCTGGCCGCGGCGCTGTTCCATCTGGTCGACCTGCTGCCGCCGGAGGCCGCCCAATGGACTGCCGACAATTTGAAAAACGCCCTCGTTATCAATGTCGTGCTGGCGGTCTTTAATATGCTACCAATACCGCCGCTGGACGGCGGACGGGTCGCGGTCGGTTTGCTGCCACGAGTGCTGGCCGCGCCGCTGGCCCGGCTGGAGCCGTTCGGGATGCTGATTCTGATCGCAATTTTGATCCTGCTGCCCTTGGCAGGTTCGCAGTTCGGTCTAAATCTTGATGTTATGTCCACAATCGTGCGTGAATCGACGGATTTTGTCATTCGGCTAATGCTTATTTTAACAGGTAATGCCTAGTCGCAAGGATGGGCGAAAAGGACCCGGTTCGACCTTGGCCAAAGCTGCAGATATGATGATTGCGCGGCGTGCCGACACAAGGGCCCGCGCCGACTTCGCGACCTGGAAGATGATGGCCAAGCTGAACGGCGCCTCCGCCTTGCCCGCCGAGGCCCAGAACTTCCTCGCCAATTACAATGCGCTGCTGAAGGACATGTCCGAGGCGGACGCCACCGAGGCGATCATCGGCCGGATGTACAAGAGCTACTATTCCCAAATGGGTGGCGCCGGCGCGCCGCCCGAGGTCCGCACCGCTCCAAACGAGCCGGTGAAGGACAATGTCACGGCGTTCAGGCGCCCCGCCGTCGCGCCCCGCGGCGCCAAGGCGGCCGTCGCGGGGCCGAAC
>NZ_JBAURI010000194.1:0-2986 GCF_049581145.1 Bradyrhizobium sp. | reverse complement strand
GCTGCGGGCGGCGCAGGATTGATCGGCGCTGCGGTGCTGGCCGCAGCCGGCGGCGTCGATGTCGCTGCAGGAGTGGCCGAGGCGCTGGTCGCGACGGGCGCGGTCTTTGTTGCCGGCGCAGTTGGATCTGCAACATCGTCATCGCCGCCGAAATTCCTGGCGGTGAGATTCTTGAGGTTGAAGCCCGAGCCGGAGAGGCCGGGTGCGGTGATCTGGAGGCAGGACAGCTGGTCGCAGTTTCTCGGCGCCTGGATCTGGATCTTGTGGCCGTCGATCTCGAACGAAATCGAGTTGCCGGCATGGGCTGCGGTGCTGGCCATCAGCAGCGCGGCGGCGAGGTAAAGCGTCTTCATGGGAGGCTCCGTCGGGGGCTTGTGGTTTCGCCGATGACCCTATGTCCCGCGCGGGGAAGCTTCTGTGATCCGCGTCACGGGCAGACGAAGCTCGCGCGAACGTCGCAAGGGTGTGGCGTGAGTCGCATCACATTCGAGGCGATCGTGAACGCATAAGGCTTGCCGAAGGATGGGGAGGCGTCGATGAAGCGACTTGGCTGGCTTGTCATATTGATGGCGCTCGGTTCATCCGCGCATGCCGGTGAACTGTCCTTTGTGATCGGCGGCCACCGGATCCAGATCGATGCGCGCAAAAGCTGCCGCTCCGCATCCTGCGTGTCGGTCGCGATTCCCGGGCTTTATCTCCATCACCTGCGCGATCGCGATGATGTCGCCGCCCCGTCGCGGCCGGCAGCCATGAAGCCGCCTGTCGTGACAGAAGCGGCGGTGCCTGCCGTGCCGGCATCGGCGCAACGGGTGGCCTCCCCCAAAGCGGTGCCGATCGTTGTGCCCGTCAACGAGCCCGCGCAGCAAACCGCTGCGGCGATTCCAGCATCGCCGTCGCCCGCGTCTCCGATGCTCGAGCTGGCAGCGTCCGCCACCCAGCGGGTCCCGCCGCCACCTGCGCCAGTGGAGCCGGCACTGGAGACCGGACCATCGAAGACTGAACCTGCCAAGACGGAGCCGCTCACCACCGTCTCGGTCGAACAGCCGCCGGTCGTGACGGTACCGATCATCGCGGCGCCGGTCGCCGAGACGGCGCCATCGCAGACCCCAGTTGTGCAGGAAACCGAGAGCGAGGCCGCCGATACGCCGCTCGGCGACTGGCAGACCGAAGGCAAGACCGGTCTCGTCCGCATCGAGCGCTGCGGCAGCGCGCTGTGTGGTTCCATGCTCGACCCCGTCACCAGCGTCAAGGGCGAGACGGTCTTGATCAACATGAAGCCAAAGCGTGCCTCCGAATGGTCCGGCAGCATCTATAGCCGCGCCAGCGGCAATACCTATTACGCGACCATGGCGATGAAGCAGCTGGACCGGCTACACGTCGAAGCCTGCGCGGTCGGCGCGTTCTTTTGTTCCGGCAATGACTGGACCAGGGTCGCGGGCAGGCTTCACGAATTGATCACGTCGCGAGGCGCCACGCCGCCGCCGCACTCCTAACGCCGACGAATTGCGCTTCACCTTACGGATCGTTCATCTCGCACGCATCGAACGCATGGCAGAGCCGAACGGCGTCGGCCTACTGATTGCGATCGATCCCGGGTAAACGATTCCGTCGACGCAGCGACGCTCCTCGGCGTTCGCGCGCAGGCCTAAAAGAAGCATCAGCAAGCCGCATCAACGAGCCACGTGCCCAACGACGATCAACCGATGATGCTGACCTTCCGCTGTCCGGCGGAACTCGAGGGCCTGCTACCCGTTCCGGTGCCGGCGATATCGGCGCTTCCGGATTGGCTCAAGGCGATGCCGCCGCAGGCGTTCAACGCGGTCAATTCCCGCGACGAGAACACGGTCAAGCGCTGTCCGCCGTTCGTCGACGCGATGACGTCGGGTTTTCTGATCCCGCTGATTTGCGATCTCAAGGTCGAGAACGGCGAGATCACGTGGGACAACGAGCTGCCGCCGGGCGGCGCGGTCTCTTTCGCGCGCTCGCCGATCGGCTTCCATGATGCAAGCCAGGTGATCGGCTCGCCGCTGTTCGACACCGACCGGCTGTTGATCAAGTTTCACAATCTGTGGACCATCGAAGCACCCGACGGCTACGCGCTGTTGTTTACCCATCCGTTCAACCGCTTCGACCTGCCGTTCACGACGCTGACCGGACTGGTCGACTGCGACCGCTACCACGACAACTGGATTCACTTCCCGGCGCACTGGCATGACATCCACTTCAGCGGCGTGCTGCCGAAGGGGACGCCGGTTGCGCAATGCGTGCCGGTCAGGCGGGACAATTGGGTGGCGCGCGTGGAGGCCCTCACGGCTGACGAGACCCAGCGGGTGCATGATCTGACCACGACGGTGGCGCGCGAAGCGGGCTTTTATCGGCGGCAATTCCGGGCCTAGCTCGGCTATCGGGCTGTCTCGCCGTGCAGGAATTTCGCGACCGAGCTGAGGCGCAGGAAAAAGCGGCCATGCGAGGCGGCGGCGAGCGAGTGAATCGCGCGGCCGAGCATCTGTGGCCTTCCGCGCATCGCCGCCCGCAGGTTCTGTTCGGCTGCCTCGCGCTCGCCCAGTTCCAGAAGCGACGCGGCGAGATTGATCTGGGTCGAGGCGTCGTCGGGATGCTGCGCAAGGACCTGCCGATAGGCCTCCGCCGCGGAGGCATATTCGCCGTCGAGCAGCAGGACGCGCGCGAGCATCGCCAGGATGTCAGGCCGGCTCGGGGCCGCCGCGCGCGCCGTCAGGAGCAAGACGCGGGCCCTGGTTCGCGCGTTGCGCGCCAAATGAAGCCGCGCGAGATCGAGCTGTAGATCCAGTTGCAGGTCGCCGGTCTCGGCTGTCAGCGCGAGGCCGTGCTCAAGCACGGCGATCGCCTCATCGTCCTGGCCGGTTTTCGCGAGCAGGCCGGCCAATTCGCGGAACGCCGGCGGAAACGGTGGCTGCCGCGCTGCCGCCTCCTGCAACTGCGCCACCGCGTCCTGCTCGCGCCCGAC
>NZ_JBAURI010000193.1:0-2708 GCF_049581145.1 Bradyrhizobium sp. | reverse complement strand
GCTTGGCGCAACGCATCCGCCGCCTCGGGATGGCGGGGCAAGGCATAGACGCCGGGCGCGAGCCCCTCGACCCGGTGCACGAACAGGATCGGATGCAGACGCGGCGCAAAGCCCCAGACATCCCAGGGCGCGATCGGCCGTGCCAGCAGGCAATCCAGCAGGCGATAAAAGCGATCGGCGCTCATCGTGAACTTGGCGTCGAAGCGCTGCGCGCTGCGGCGGCCGAGGATGATGTCGGCGGCCCGCGCCGCCGGCGCTCCGGACAGCGGCGGATGGAGCGATGGGGCGTCCGGCTCGAACGGCGCGCGGCCTTGTGTTGCGGCGCTGACCTCGTTGATGACCGGCCAGCGATAGAGCGGATGCGGATCGAGCCGGTTGGCCTGACCGGTCCAAGGATCGGCCGCGGCATCGAACGCGTCGGGAATGTCGTCGATCTGCGCTGAAGCTGTGCCGCGATGCGGATCGATCGCGATCAACAGATCGGCGTCTTCTCGTTCGACGCCGGCAAAGTCGCTGGATCGATCGAGGCCCGTCCAGCCGGACAGTGTGGCGCCGTCGACATTGTCGATCAGCGTCGCGCCCCATCCGAGCGCGGCCGCGGCGTAGCGAACGGCGCCGAGCGCGTGGCCGATATCGAGCTGGCAATAGCGGAAAGCGCGCTCGCCATATTTCCAGGCTTCGCGCCAATGGATCGAGCTGAAGCCGATCCACAGCCGGGCCGGGCCAGACGCTGGCACGGTCCGCCGGCAGCGCAGTTCCAGCACGTGGTCGCGGCTGACATAGTGATAGAGACCGTCGTCGAGCCCGGTCACGTTGCTGCAGATCACATAGGCTTCGGTCGGATGCAGATTGCCGCTGGACGGATTGCAGCGCTGGGCCCAGCGGTCGGGGCCAAGCTCCTTCCACGCCGAGAGCCCCATCGAAAGCTCAAGCAGCGCGGCGACCGAGGCGATGGTGAGCGGAGGGCTAGTGCCGGACGGCTCATAGAGCTGCGCAAAGCTCGTGCTGAGTTGATCGGACGTCAACGGCAGCGGCGTTCGCGCGCAGCCGGCAAATTCGCGGAACGGATTGGGCTGGCTGTCCCAGTCCAGCGTCTCGGGGCCGGCTGCGTAACGCTTGAGGTCGTGCTTGGTGCGCGCATGGTAGGCCAGTACGATGTCGGCGGAGTCCTGAGCCGGTGTCGCCGCGATGACAGTCCTTGTTTCCACGCCAATCCGCATGTTGCCTTTGCCCCGGGGCGGACGAGCCCCGTTGAACCTCCAAAGTTTCAACGCATCGCGTAGCAATTTCCGTTCCGTTGGCGCGGTGCTCAAATCGCGGTCAGAACCGACAAATGGCCATGCTGGCGCATGCACCTTGTTCTGTTTCCGACAGACTGGCGCACGCTGTTGGATTCGAGACACCCTCACGCGTCCATCGCAAACGACCGTCAGGAATGGCTGTTCCGCCTGATTCTGCCGACAGCGGCCGGCACATTGCGCCAGGCCGGCTGGTCCGGCGCGAATTGCTTGCGCAGGTAAGCGACGAGCGCGGCGATTTGCTCGTCGCTCATGCTGTCCTTGAAGGCGGGCATGTAACCGAGATCGCTCGAGGCCGGCTGCGCGATGCCATGCAGGATCACCTGAAGCAGATTATCGGGTGTCGTGCCGTGCAGATTGCTGTTCAGTGCCAGCGATGGCCGGCTGCCGAACAGCGGCAGGCCGCCGACCTCATGACAGACCGCGCAGGCGCCCTGGTAGAGCCGCGCGCCGATACCGCGCGCCGAGCCGATGCCGGTGCGGGTCGATGCCTCCAATTCTTGCGCCAGCATCTGCTGCGCGGCGCTGTCCATCGCAGCCTTGCTGAACGAGGCGAGATAGACCGCCATCGCGCGAATGTCGTCGTCCGGCAGCGCCGTGAGCTCTTTGACAACGGGCGCCATCGGCCCGGCGGCGACGCCGTGCAACCGGGATTCGCCGGTTCGCAAATATGCATAAAACTCATCTTCGTTCCACGGCACCGGCGCATGCGACAGTGAGGTCAGCGGCGGCGCTTCCCAGCCCTCGGTGAATCCGCCGGCGAGATAGGCATTGGCCTTCTCGGCGCCGAGCGCGTTGCGCGGCGAATGACACGCGCTGCAATGGCCGAGGCTTTCGACCAGATAGGCGCCGCGATTCCAGATGGTCGATTGTGTCGGATCGGCCTGGAACACGCTGCTGGGATGGAATAACGCATTCCAGCCGGCAAGCAGCGGACGCAGGTTGAAGGGAAACGCCAGATTGGTCTTTTCCGGTTCGGCGCGGACCGCCGGTTGCGCCATCAGAAAGGCATAGAGCGCCTGCAGGTCGGCATCGGTCGCGCTGGCGAAATGCGTGTAGGGAAACGCCGGATAGAGATGACGGCCGTCGCGATGGATGCCGTCGCGCATCGCGCGCTCGAAGGCGGGATACGACCATGCGCCGATGCCGGTCTCCACATCGGGAGTGATGTTGGTGCTGTAGATCGTGCCGAACGCTGTTTCGAGTGCGCGCCCTCCGGCATTGCTGGCGCCGTTGGCGGCCGTATGGCAGACTATGCAATCGCCGAGCGCGGCCAATTGCCGGCCGCGCGCGATGGTCGCGGCGGAATAGACCGAGGCGTCCGGCCGCGCGATCGGCGCGATCGATCGCCACGGCAGGACGGCCGCGCCGATGCCGACGATGGCGGCGCAGAGGGCCGCAACCGTCGCC
>NZ_JBAURI010000192.1:0-7476 GCF_049581145.1 Bradyrhizobium sp. | reverse complement strand
GTCGGGCGGCCTCGATCTCGTGGGAGCGTGCGGCAATCCCGGGCGCAAGCGCGTCGATCGCGGCCAGCAGCCGTGCGGCCGCGCCGGTCTCCGCGTGGCCTTCGCCAATCGCCGCCTCCCGGCCTGGTTTCAACAAGGGTTGCATCATGATCGCGCCTCCTCAGGGCGTTCCGGCGCATCCGGGCGCCGCGACATCAATCCGGTGCCAGGACCGGCGCAGCGACCAATGCCGGGCGCGGATTTCCGGGTGATGTCGCTGGCGAGCATGAATGACTACGAACGTAATCCGAGGATGGCGAAAACGCGCGCCATGGTCGCGGGCCCCGGCGGACAGGTCGCCTCCATCCTGCCCCATGAGCCGCACGCGCATCCGGCTCGCATCGGGATCAGCGCCAGGATCCCGGCGACCATCGCCGTCATCCCGGCGTCCGGAACCTGACCTCGACATTGCGTCCGACGATCGAACCGGATCGCGGTGCACGAAATGCCTCGATGCGTGGAACCTGCCCTGCGGGCTGGCAAATCCGCCGACAACGACTACATCACGGGTCCTGGCCGCCGCGCTTCCATCGAACGTCATCCCTTGAAGAGATCCGTGCTGATTTTCCTGCTCCTGCTGCTGGGACCGATCGCCGCGTCGACCGCCGCTTATCTGCTCGGCGATGGTCGCCACGACTGGCAAACCGCGGACCGCTCCAGCGCCGGGCTGCTGCCGAGGCCGGCTGAGCATGCCGATGCGCTGATACGGGTTTTCGCGGCCCGGACAGTGCGCTGGCGCGGGATCTTTGCGGTTCACAGCTGGATCGTCGTGAAAGAACGCGGCGCGGCGCGCTACTCCCGCTACGATTACACGGCGTGGGGCGAACCCATCCGGATCGACGGCTTTGTCGCGGATGGCCGATGGTTCGGTGCCGTCCCCGAGACCGTGGTCCACGTCGACGGCGACCAGGCGGAACAATTGATTCCGAAAATTCGCGCGGCGGTCGAGAGCTACAAGTTCAGCGCTGACGGCGACTACCGTCCCTGGCCGGGGCCGAATTCCAATACCTTCATCCAGGCGATCCTCGACGCGGTGCCGCAGTTGAACGCGGTGCTTCCGCCCACCGCCATCGGCAAGGACTATCCCTACCGCGGGGACTGGTTCGGCTTCACGCCATCGGGAAGCGGCGTGTTCGTTTCGCTGGCCGGCTATCTCGGCCTGAAGATCGGATGGATCGAGGGTCTCGAGCTGAACGTCTTCGGCGGCGTGCTCGGACTCGATATCAGACGGCCGGCGCTGAAGCTTCCAGGCATCGGCCGCATCGGCGCGCCCCTCGTTTGATCGTGCTCGCGCGGTACGCAGGTCGAGCAAAGAGCAAACTCTTTCGGGTTGGTTTCGCTGGAGACAAGCCTGCGCTGCTGCTGTATGCTGGTAAAGCCGCGATCTCATCATGGTATGATGGCGAACTGGATGGACGAACGCATCACGACCGAGAGCCGACTCGGGATGTATCTCAGGGATCGCCGTGCCAAGCTCGATCCGGCAGCCTTCGGCTTCCCGCCGGGGCGTCGCCGCACCCCCGGCCTGCGCCGCGAGGAAGTGGCGCAGCGCGCCAACATCAGTCCCACCTGGTACACCTGGCTCGAGCAGGGACGCGGCGGCGCGCCCTCGGCCGACGTCCTGGAGCGGATTGCGCGCGCCCTCATGCTCACCGATGTCGAGCGCGAGCATCTGTTCCTGCTCGGCCTCGGCCGGCCGCCCGAGGCGCGCTACCAGAAGAGCGACGGCGTCACGCCACGGCTGCAGCGTGTTCTCGACGCACTTGATCCGACCCCTGCCGTGATCAGGACGGCGATATGGGACGTCGTGGCCTGGAACAGGGCCGCGACCGTGATGCTGATCGACTACGCCTCGCTTGCGCCGGACGAGCGCAATATCCTGCGCTTCATCTTCCTCGATCCGGGCGCCCGCGCCGCGCAGCACGACTGGGAGAGCGTGGCCCGCTTCGTGCTGGGCGCGTTCAGGGTGGACGCGGCCCGCGCCGGCGCCGCGGCCGAGGTGGAACCTCTGATCGACGAACTCTGCCGCCGCAGTCCCGAATTCAAGGCGATGTGGCGCGACAACGACGTTCACGGCGGCCATGGCGAGGCGGTGAAGCATATCCGCCATCCCCTGCTCGGCCCGCTCGCCTTCGAACATTCGGCGTTCGCGGTCGACGGACGGACCGACCTCACCATGGTGGTCTACAATCCCGCGACGGCAGAAGACGCCGGACGAATCGCGTCCGCACTCGCTTGAGTTGCATGTCAAGCCCCGCCATCACACCGCAGGACATAATAGGGCTGGTGAAGGCAATCGATCGGTGCAAGATTGGCCACGTTTTCTTCCAGGCTGAGTTGGATGGCAGAGCCTGATCATCCGCCCGATCCGCGTGCTGCCGTCGTCATTACCGACGAGCTGCAGCGCCGTCCGGCCGCCAGTCCCGACCATCTGCGCGAGAAGCAGGCGATCCAGGACCTGGCGCAGCAGATGGCGGATCGGCCGACCGAGATCATTCCGCGTCTCGTCGCGCTCGCGATGGAGATCTGCGACGGCGCTTCCGCCGGCGTCAGCGTTCTCGATGCCGAGACCAACCGCTTCCGCTGGCTCGGCGTGCAGGGCGCGCTGGCGGCGATGCAGGGTGTGACGGTGCCGCGCGAGAACAGTCCGGCCGGTGTCTGCCTGGATGTCGGCGGACCGGTCTTGATGGCGCAGCCGGGACGCGCCTTCGGCTGGATCCGGGGCGCTCTGCCGGTGTCGGAGCTTCTGCTGGTGCCGCTGCAGAGCAAGGGCGCGCCGCCGCTCGGGACGTTGTGGGTCATCGCCAAGGACGCGGGACATTTCAACAGCGGCCATGCGCGCGCGCTCGGCGACCTCGCGGCTTTCGCGGCCATCGCATTGCGCATGATCCAATCGGAAGAACGGCTCAGCCAGGCCTTGAGGATCCAGGAAACATTGGCCGACGAGATGAGCCACCGCGTCAAGAACGTCTTTGCGCTGGCCGAAGGCATGGTCCGTCTCAGCGCACGAAGCGCGCTGAGCATCGACGATCTCGCGGCCAAGCTGATGGGACGGCTTCATGCGCTGGCGGACGCGCATGCACTGGTGCGCCGGCGCTTCAATCAAATGCCCTGGGAGGGAGCGGATTTCGCCGAGATTCTCACCCGCATCCTGCTGCCGCATGATGATGGACGATCGCTGATACGCGGTCCGGCGCTTTCGGTAGGCCAACGGGCGGTCAACAATCTTGCCTTGCTGTTTCATGAGCTGGCGACCAACGCCGCCAAATATGGCTCGCTGAGCGTCGAGCAGGGCGCCGTCGAGATCGAGTGGGATGCCGACGAGACAGAAATGAGCCTGCAATGGCGCGAGGCCGGCGGCCCCGTCACCAGGCCGCCGGAACGACAGGGCAACGGCGTGAAGCTGGTCAACGCCACGATGCAGCAACTGGGCGGAACGATCGACTATGACTGGCGTCCCGAAGGCTTGATCGCGCGCCTTCGACTGCCGATCGCATCCTTCGGCAACTGAGCTTTTTGGCCGGCAGCGCGGGTGCAGCCGCGCGCTTTCCTGTTGCCCTCTGCCGGAATTGGATTAGCCTGCCGCGGGTCAAGTCGTCGGGAGGGCGCGAACATGAAGTCCACCCTGAAGATCCAGACACCGGAAGCAATGACCTTGATCGCGGAAATCAAGGCCGAAATCAGAAAGCGCGCGGAGCTGCGCGCCAAGCGAAAATTATTGAAGGTGCCGAAACGGCTGGCGAAACGCTGATGGCCGGCCAGCCCCTCGGGCCAGCATCTCAAGTTGAAAAAACTGCGACGCGGCTCAGCGAGACAAACATCGCTGCGGCACCAGGCCATTGGACATGACGGATCAGATCGAGCCAGACAAATGGTACTTCACCGTCGATTGCTCCAGATGCGGAGAGACGATTCCGTTCGCGCAAGCGCCCTCGCCCGAACGAGAGCCAGAACCGCGATTTGACACCATCAAGCTGCAATGCCCCGATTGCGGGGCCGAGGACATCTATGCGCCGGCCCTGATGTCGCGCCGCCAGGGACGCTGAAAGCGCGTGAGCCAGCCTGAAGAGGCGGGTAAGGCTACCTGCCGCCCCGGTTGGAAATTTTCGCGCCGTGCAGTAGGTTCCCGACCATGAGGTCGTCCGATATCATCTGTCCCAAATGCAAGGCCGGCTACCGCCGGCTTGAAGTGGCTTCCGGCAGACGGACCATGGGAGCTTACCGTTGCCTGCTCTGCGATCATATCCTTGACGTTTTCGACGGCTCAACCGAGGTGGCCATCCGTCTCACCGTCCAGCCCGAGAAAATCGCCAAGTGAACTCGCCAAGTGAAATCCCCGCGCGAAATCCCCGCGCGCAGACCAATTCCCGCTTTTGCGCGGGAGCTTGATTGGAACTCGCAGAGAGGTGCTTTCCACGCTCGGACCTCCGTCGGGATTGGTGTGGCTCAGGAGCGTTTCCAGAACCAGGAAAAATTTTTCCGCTAGCATGTGCGTCTCATCGGAAGGAGTCCTGCAACTCCGTCCTGGTTCGCTGGGTCGCGTTGACGAGCTGCTGCGCGCGCTACGTACAACCTCGATGCGAAGGCTGCAAGAAAACGACCAACCGTAGGACTACTGTGGCGTTGTCCCGCTTCGCGGCATCCAGCGCCCGGCGAGCGCGATGGGAGCGAGCCGCTCACCTCGTCCGCCAAGATCTTTTCTTCGAAATGCGAACCGCCTGTCACAGACCAGGGATACACTCGCGTCGCCGCATCTGTTCAGCGTGGCGGCCACGTACTCGCGTCAACCACTCCCTGCCTGCCGGATGGCGCGGGCGGGGATTTTTTTCGCCGGTGGACGTCTTTTGCGGTTTCAAGGTCCGTCAAAATCGGCGGATCATACTGATCCGGAGCAGCGGCAAGCCACGGACCCGCAAACATGCGCACCGCACCCGCGGAAAATCCGTGGACCAAGTTCTCATTTTGTTCTATATCTAGGCTATGTCTATCCGCCTGATCAAGCACGAAGAGGGTTACGAGGCCCGGTATCCGGATAATACGCCGAGCCGCCATTTCTATTTTGACAACGCTGGCCGGCGCGCAATCAACAAGCGCATGACGCCAAAGCAAGCTGAGGAAGCGGCGAAGGCGTTTGCGCGTGCCCGGGAAAAAGCTGAGGGGAACCACTAACCGGCCCACGTCAGGAAAAAATTGACTGCCGCAGCATAAGAATTGGCGCGATTGGTGTTATGTTTTTTGCCAGTACAGGATGCAGCAACGTGGCAGAACGCTCGCAATATCGATTTATAATCGATGTTCTCACCGTCGATCACCTGCCGATGGCTCGCTTGGCCGAGTACATGACGGAGCTAGCCGCCCTACTGGGTGAGCGCGAGAACGTCCACTTCTCGCATCTCGAGTCGGGCAGTGCGGTTCTCGTCTCAAACGTCGAATCTGTCGCCTTCCCAAAAGTCGAGGAGCGCGTTTCGCAGGTTAGGCAAGGCAGCGGTCCAAAGGACGCGATGCAGGCCTATAAGAACATCGACAGTATGTTGGCCAAGGACGGCGCGATTGCGTCACTAGTAACGCCGATAAAGGGCAACGTCATTGAGTTTCCAGGTCGCCTGAACCCGAAGCCGATGCGTTACGGGCCCTTCCGCGAGATCGGCACGATCGATGGTCGGATTATCCGAATCGGCGGCCGCGACGAGACAATTCCGGTTTGGCTCAGAGATGGCGACGTAGTTTACAACTGCAACGTTCGCGGCGAAGAAGTCGCGCGGCGACTCGCGTCTTATTACCTGACCGGCGTCGTGCGCCTGCATGGCAATGGCAAGTGGGTGCGCGAGGAAAATGGGGCCTGGAAACTGGAGCAATTCGACATTACCGATTTCGAGGTGCTCGACGATTGCCCGATGGCCGAAGTGGTCTTCAAGTTACGCGAGGTCGAAGGGAGCACCTGGCACGAAAGCGACGACGCGCTGAGCGACATTCTCGGCCTTCGGCGCGATAGACGGGACCACCATTAGATGACGGTCGTTGTCTTTGACACGTCCTTTCTGATCCCACTTTTGGATCCGCGTGTGAAAGGCGTTGGCAAAGTTGATGCGAAACTTCTGCATCTCATCGAGACGCTCGACAAGCAAAAAGGTGTTGTTATCGTCCCGACCCCCGCGTTAAGCGAAATGCTTGTTGGCGCAGGTGACGCGGCGCCCCAATATCTGGAAATTCTCAGCAAGACGCCCCGCTTCAGGATTGCCTCCTTCGGGCCGCGAGCAGCTGTTGAGGCAGCGGCGCGGCATCGAGAGGCTGCAAGCTGGCGACAAGAAGGAAGGTTCCCAGAGCTGGGCGAAGGTGAAGTTCGATCGACAAATCATCGCCATTGCCAAAGTCGAGGGAGCGGAACTAATCTATTCAGAGGACAGCGACATTCGCCGACAAGGCGAAGCCTCGGGACTCAAAGTCCTCCGGTTAGAAGATTTAGAGGACCCTCCAGCCAAAACACCGGACCTCTTCGGGGGTTGCTAGCTGCCGCTGTATGCTGGAAACGAGACGCGCCTGCACCCGGCAACGCCTCCTCGTGCCATGCGACGCCCGCTAATGTGCGCCCCAAGCAGTTCGCGTCCGTCGATGTCGAATCGGAGTCTGAGTCATCTGCGATGCCTCCTTCAGGGTCATCAGCCTCGAACGGGAGGGCCGGTTTCACTGGTGGATCATACACCATTTTGGAGCGAGACTCCAGCGCGGGCGCCGCTGAAACCGCCCCGCCCGCCCGCGCCGGAGAGCCCGCAATACACGAAGGCCAGCCCTGGGCGTCGCTCACGACGTCGCCTTCGTTTCCACCGGATTGCCATGAACGGTGTGGGCGACGATCTCCAATTCGCCGTCCGACTCCTCGATCGCCTGCGCGATCATCGCGAACTGATCCTCGGTCAGGTCGTAATAGGTTTCGCGGCTTTCCTCTTCGCGCTCTTCCCACCACACCTAGACCAGGCCGTTCTTGGACAGCAGCGCATCCTTGATGAAGGCATACAGCACCATGAAGCCGGGGTTCTGCTGCATGAACACATGGTTCAGATAATCGGTCTCCTGCTGCGCGGCGGCTTCGTCATCGGGGCCGACCGGCTCGAAGCGCACCACTTCGTCTGATGTGAGCGGCGTCAATCAGCTTCGTGGGGGCAGGCCAATACGACTGCGTCACTCAGGCTATCGCCCTCTCACCACCGTCATTCCGGGGTCCGCGAAGCGCGAGCCCGGAATCTGATCTTGACAGTGAAAGATGCGTGCAACGACCATCTCGGCCGGCAATTCCGGCCTGTGGTTATGGATTCCGGGCTCATTCGCTTTGCGAATGCCCCGGAATGACCAGGGGGGATATCACGCGCCTCGCCCGGTCATGACGCAGTAGGACTAAGCGGAAGTTGCAGCTTCGCGAAAGCGTAAATCATTGATCCGATT
>NZ_JBAURI010000191.1:0-4476 GCF_049581145.1 Bradyrhizobium sp. | reverse complement strand
TCTCATGGACCTGCACGCTGCCGGCGATATCGGCCGAACCGCCGAGCAGCGTGTCGGGTGCCGTTCCCTTGTTCTCGATGGTGAGATACCCGCCGCCGATCTTCGCGCCTTTCGGCGTGGCTCTTGTCCAGGCCTGGCTGATGACGAGGTCGCCAGCCTTGATCTCGTCCGCGAGCGCAAGCGATGAGCCGGCGCATACGACGGTGAGCGCGAGAAAAATCTGCTTCAGCTTGTTCATGTTATGAGCATCTCCGTTTTGTGCATAAAATCGACTGCGCGATCCCGATCACGACGGATCAGCGGCACACCTTCACATAGACGCAGATCTTCTTGAAGTTTTCCCAGTGGCATTGCTGCTCCATGCGGCAAACCTTGCCTTTTTCCTCCTGAGGAGAAGCCGCGCGGACAATCGGAATACTCAACAAGGATACGATAGTCGCGGCTGTCGCGACCGCCCAGATCGAACGCTTCATCGAAATGCTCCTATCGGTTCTTTCACGCTGCACAGTGCCTCATCGACAACTCGAAGAGGGAACGGAAAAGGCCACCGTCCGTTTCGTCTCCGCCAGGCACCCGTTGCTCCATTTCCCTTTGAAGACCCCTTGATAATTGGTCACGGCCCCGTCGCCATTCGGCTTCCCGTTGCGGAATTCGCCCTCGTAACGCGAGCTTTGCAGTGTCATTACGCCATGGCCGCTCGGCTCGCCATTAAGCAGTTCACCATCGTAGCGGCCGCCTGACCACTGCTGGATACCGCGGCCGGTCTGCCGACCCAGATTCCACTCGCCCTCATCCCTCTCGGATGGCACTCCGTTCCGCAACCATTCAAGCTTGCCTCGACCCTGGGCGAGCCCGTCGGTGCAGTTCCCCACCCAGCGCACCGCCTCGCCGGACTCCGGATGAGGATTCCATATCTTGCAGCCACTGCCGGCATCGGCGACGAAAGCGCCGGTCTGGAGCGTCTGTCCCAAGGCTGCTGAGCAGCCCAGCCACGCGCACAGCAATGATATCGGGGCGGCATTTCGTTTCACCCGAAACTCCTCGCGCATACCTGTCCACGCCCACTCAGTGCTGCAGCAATGGCAGCACGACATCGCGCAACAACTGCCCGCTGACGTCGATGAACTTGTCCCGCACGATGCCGTCGCGATCGATCACATAGGTCAGCGGGAATCCCTCGGGCGGCCCGAAACCATCCTGCGAAATCTTGTCCAGTGTCGACGTCGGATAAGCGAGCGTGCTGCTCATCTTGCGCATTTTGGCGTAATCCTCGGGATGATCGGCGCTGATCCCGATGATCTCCAGACCCTGCTCGTGATAGTGCCGGTAGAAGGCGCTAAGCACGGGCATCTCCTTCTTGCAGGGCGCACACCAAGTTGCCCAGTAGGTCACCAGCACGACCTTGCCCCGCAATTGCGAAAGGGCGAAGGGTTCCCCACTCAATTCGGTCAGGACAAGGTCTGGCGCTGCCCCGTCGATCGATGGAGCCGCCCGCGCGGAAGCGAAGGCGGCCGACGTCAACAGCAGGCAAACGGCCAGCAACCGGCGCCAATTCGGGCCTGTCGCAGCAAGCCCGAATTGCGTATCACAGCCAACAATCATCGTCCTCATCCTTGCCGCGCGAGTTCGGAAGCCACGTCATCATGCCACACCAAAGCAGCGCCGCCACGTCCGCCTTGAGCTTTGAGAAGCGATGATCAATCAGTACTTCGCGACCACTGGCCCCCCGAAGCGATAGTCCACGCGCAAGAGGCCCATCGCAACATTCTGCTGGATGCCGTCGGTGCGCGACAGGGTGGCCGGCACCGCATTGAGATTGACCGTCCTGGTCCCCATGAACAGGTAGTCGAACTCGGCGCCTACCGACCAGTTCGGCGCGAAACCGACCTCAAGCCCGGTCCCGACCGTCCCACCCCAGCGGGTTTCGCTGGCTTGATCCAGTACGGTGCCCGACGCGGTATCGATGCCGCTATATTTGTTGCTGGTCGCCGCGGCGCCGCCCTTCACGAACCAGAGAACGTTGTCCCAGGCGTAGCCGACCTGGCCGGTCAACAGGCCAAGGCCGTTTATCTTGCCCTGGTTTGTGACCTGGGGAGCGGCCAGGAAAAGGCTTGCGGTCGATCCTTCCAGATTGGCCCAGTCACCCAGTGCCTCGACGCCCAACACCCAGTTCGACGCCTGCCAGCGGTAGCCGATCTCGCCGCCGAGCAAGGCACCTGTCGTATCAGCGCACCCCTCGGAAACGCTGGGGACCGTCGGGGCGCCTCCGGCAAACGAGTTCGTCCAGCAGTTGGGCCCCGAGCCGCCACCGGCATTGAAGCCGATGTAGAAGCCGTTCCAGTCGTAAACAGCTGCGGGCATCGCAGGAGCCTTCGAGTAGACTTTCGCCGGCAGGTCTGCCGCGCGTGCGGGCGCGGCGGCAACCGTCATGAAACCGAGAACTGCTATCGAAAACTTTCTCATCTTGCTATCTCCATTAGTTTGTTGCCGCGTCAACCTGCTGCATGCCGAGATGCAACAGGGCGCGTGCGGATGTTCAGAAATTGAAGCTTGAAGTGACCTTCAACAGGTACGGCGCGACCAACTGTCCTTCCGTCCCCGCGTTGTTGGCAGAGGTCGCCCGGTAATAGATCGGGACCTCGACGTCGACATAGGTCTTGAGGACGTACTTGTTGGCCTCGTTGAGCACGTTGGTAAACTCGATGCCTGGCGAGACCATCACGCGGTCGAAGCCGGAGTTCAGCGGATCTGCGCCCGTGCCACTGTCCGTGTCGCGATGGGAAACGATTATCTGGCCAAGCGGCGTGATCTTGTCGAAGCCGAGCACGTTGTACCAATTATTGTAGACGATGCCGATGGCGCCATCGATCTGCATGCCCGGATGATAAGTCTGCACGACTCCGAGATTGCCGTCGAAAAAGCCCTGTGGATCGGCTGCCTGACCATACGCGAACGGCTGGCGCCAGACGAACTGCGTGAAATATTGCCAGGCGTTGTCGCCGCTGAGCAGGCCACGGTGGAAGGCCCCCAGGATCAGATCGGTGCTGCCCGTTCCGATCTGGTTGTCACGATCCATCCCGAGCGCGGTGTAAGTACCGGTGGGCAGCTTCAGACCGAAGATCAGGCCCGTCGACATGTCCTGAGAGAAGCCCGTGTAGACGCCCATGACCTCGAGGTCACCGAAACTCTTCGCATTGAAGGTCTGGATCTGACCTGGGAACATGAAATCGGTCTCGGTGGTCAGCGAGCGGTCAGCCGTTATCGGAACCCTGATCATGATGCCCCAGTCGCGATTGAAGTTGTAACTCAGACCGACATTGTACCACGAGGTCTTGATCTCCTTGTCCGTGTTGAGAGCCGCGGCCGCCTTGGAGCTGCCGACATAGTTCTGGGTCTGATCCTGGCTCCAATACTCGAAGAAGATGCGGCCGCCATGGTCCTGTTCCTGGGGCATGATATCCAGGCCGCTGACGTCGAACACGCTGCAGCCGCAGGCGCAGGCGTTCGCTTCGGTCGTGGTGCCGCCGACGAGCCAGCCGAAGGCCAGGAACAAGGTCGCCAGCGAAGTCGCTGACGCCGCGATGATTGGGCGGATCAGGCCGCCGGGCTTGAAGAGCTCTGTTGTGTCGCGAGTTGAGGACATGGTGTCACCGATCGATGAGAGTGTTTCGAGGCTGCCGGAGCAAAGGGTTTCGCAGTCCGGAGGATGAAAGAAGACGGGAAGAGGTCTGAGCGCGGCGCAGCCGCGGGATCAGAACTTGTAGTTCACGCCGGCGCGAATGATCTGCACGGTCAGGTCGCCGGAGCCATGAAGGTTATTGGCGCCGCCTGCTGCGTCGGTGATGGCGCCGATCGCGTTGACCTTGGAAAATCCCGCATAGAGATATTCGGCGCGGAAGATCCAGTGATCGGTCACGGCGTTCTCCCAGCCTGCGCCGGCGACCCAGCCGACCAGCGATTTGGAGGCGGTCGCACTCCCAATGCCGGCGCGGGGGGCGCCGTCATTGTAGCTCTCCGTATAACTGACGCGCGTGAAGGCCACGCCGCCGGTGAGATACGCAAGGTTGCGATCCGCCGCGATTCCGATCCGCGGGCGGATGGTCGCGAGATAGTCGCTCGTTAGGGATTGTGTGACCGTGAACGGGGTCATGCCGTCACTCAGCGTGTTGGTGTTGTTGGAGAACCACGGGTTGCTGTGGAAATAGTCGAAGTCGCCTTCCAACCCCGCGACGAACAGGCCCGATTGCAAGTTGCAGCCAGCCTGGCCGCCGGCAATCAGGCCATCGCCGCCATGCGAGCCGCTTCCGCCGGCGCCGACGAGGGCAGGGTCGCCCGCCAGCAGATGGGTTCCCGGATCGACGGCGGTGTCGAAATTCGAGCCGCTGGCGCCGCCCCCGACATTGGTGCCGACCTAGCAGCCCGACCATTGATAGGCCGCCGGCTGCGGGGCCTTCAAGGACATGTCCGCGGCGAAGG
>NZ_JBAURI010000190.1:0-2659 GCF_049581145.1 Bradyrhizobium sp. | reverse complement strand
GTCCCGGCTGGGGCGAGCTGAGGCTGGCCGTTGCCGGCGGCGGCAGTGCCGGCGGCGCGGCGCCGGTTTGCAGCGCGGCGAGGCCCTGCTCCAGGCGTTGCAATCCGTCCTGGTCATTGGCGAGCGCGGCGTGAGCCTCAGCAATCGCGGCCTGCGCCGCGTCGGCCTTATCGAGCACGCGATAGGAGCGCACCAGCTGGATCCAGCCTGCGACGTCGGAGCCGTCCTTCTTCAGGCGTTCGGCCAGCCGCGCCACCATGCCGTCGATCATGCTGTTGCGCTCGGGCGGCGCCATCTGCGCGGCGGCCGCCATCTGACTCGCATCCGGGCCCGAGCTCGGTCCTGGCGAAGCAGGATCGATTGCCGCCGGCGCCGACCCGGCTGCGCCGGCCTCGAGGCCTTGCAGACCGGCGTCCAGGCGCTGCAGGGCCTGCGGATCGGCAGCCAATGCGGCATGCGCGTCGGCGATCGCGACCTTGGCCTTTTCGGGCCGCCCCAGCACGCGATAGGAGCGCACCAACTGGATCCAGCCCGGCACATCGGAGCCGTTCTTCTTCAGACGCTGGGCCAGCCCTTCGACCATCGCCTCGATCGAGCCCTCGGCGTGATCGGGCGGCGCGCCTTCGACCGCCGGAGAAGCCGGCGCCGCGGCAACCACCGGCCGGTCCTTCTCGTCGACCCGCGCCAGCGCGCTCTTGACCATCGGCAGCCACTCCGTGCCGTCGCCGGCACGCGCGATCAGGGCGGTCCACCGCTTCACGGCCTCGTCCCGGCGGCCTTCCTGCTTGGCGCTGAGCCCGAGATAGAACTGCGCCATGACGTCCTGGGGGTCGGCGGCTTCGGCGCGCGTGAACAGCTGCTTGGCTTCGGGAGTCACGACGCCGCCCGATGCCAGGATGATGGCTTCGCCGAGATCGCCGAGCCGCGCGGCGTCGGGTCCGAAAATATCCAGCGCGTTGCGCCGCGCCCGCACCGCATCGTCGTAGCGGCCGAGCCGCAGATAGACCGGCGCCAGCAGTTCCCAGCCGCGGCCGTTGTTCGGATTCTGCACCAGATAATTCTCGACCTCGGCGACGGTCTGTTCGACGCCGTCCGGAAGCTGCCCGCCACCTGCTTCGGCATTCATCGAAACCGGGACGAGATTGGGCGATCCCAGCGCCAGATAGGTCAACCCTGCCCCGAGCGGCAGCACCAGGATGCCGGCAGCCAGCGTCGCCATGCGGTAACGCCTCGCCGGAACCGGCGCGGCGACGATATGTCCCGCCTTGGCCGCCTCTGCGGCCGCGATCAGGCGACGCGAGACTTCCACCCGCGCCGCTTCCGCCTCGACGCCACCGATCAGGCTTGCGGCCTCGTCGCGATCGATTTCGTCGAGCTGATCACGATAGACCGCGACATCGCTGCCGGAACGAACCGATTTCTGGCCGCGCACCAGCGGCCACCCCACGGCGAAGACAGCCGCAACCGTCATCAATGCAAAGATCGGCCAGAGGATCATCGAGTGGTTCCACATGCACAGCCGGGCGGCCCGTGAGAGCCGAGCCGGGAGGGCCGGCCGGTGTCCAGATATCAGCCCCGCAACAGCCGGGCTTGATGTATATCAGACACCGGCGGGGCAGCCCAACAAAACACCGCCTGCCCCGGCCGTTCAACCGTCACGAGATCGAGATCGCCCGGACTCCCGCGCCCGAGCGACCACCGAACCCGATTACCAAGCGTAGGCGAGCGACAACGCCAGCAGGTGGACGTTGTAGTTCGGATTGGACGAGGCGAGCCAGACCGCCTGGGTCGACACGATCGGGCTATACACCGCGAGCGGATCGTTCTGCCAGTTGGTGACCGCGTTGCGTTCCCAGGCATAGCGCAGCCTGGCCTTGACTTCGCCCCTCAATCCGATCCGGTTGACGAGATCCTGGTCGAACTTGTAGGTCGCGCTCGCTTCCAGGCGCTGGAACGAGGTCGTCACGTCCGGGAACTGGCAGTTGGTGGTGGGCGCCATGGTCGTCGGGCATGTCGGATTGCCGCCGTTGGTGGCGGTCCCCAGCAGCAGCCGCTGCGCATCGACGGCGATCGACTGGGTATAGCGGAAGTCGAAGTCGAGCTTGTTCGGAATGGCCGCAACTCTCACTGCGGCGGTGATGGTGTCCACGGTGCTGTTGTCGTTGGTGTTCGCCGAATAAACGCCGCCCACTCCCAGCACGGCCGAGTTGGAGGTGCTGGAGAGGCCATAGAGCTGCTGGTTGTAGAACTCCCTGAGATAGCCCACCGTGAAAGCGACGTCCGGATTGAGGACATAGGTGACATCGACGCCGCCGTTCCACGAACTGCTCTCGGTCAGGCCTTCCTGGCTCAGCGGGTTCAGGCCGTAATGATCATCCTGATATTTGAAGTTCGGGGTGATGGTGAGGCCGCGCAGCACGACGATATCGACCGCGATATTGGCCTTGGTCCGCTGCCGCCCATCGATCATCATCTGCATGTAGGAGGGATTGTAATAATAGGAGTTCTGCGCCGGCGTCGATCCAGGGAACTGGATGCTGCCGACATTGGCCAGGTAATTGTAGTTTTCGGAGGTTCGGTCCGAGTAGTAGCCGCTGGAACGGAACGTCACCCAGCTGGTCGGCTTCCAGTCGGCAAAGACCTTGCCGGAGTTTTCGGA
>NZ_JBAURI010000189.1:0-4498 GCF_049581145.1 Bradyrhizobium sp. | reverse complement strand
CGACGATGCTGACCGATCTCGCCAATCCGACAAAATTCCTGTCGTTGACGGCGCGCGTCCTGCCGTGGCTCGCCGCCGCGACCGCGATCCTGCTCGCTATCGGGCTTTATCTGTCGGCCATGGCGCCCGACGATTACCAGCAGGGCGCCACCGTCAAAATCATGTTCATCCACGTGCCCAATGCGTGGCTGTCGATGTTCGTCTGGGGCGTGATGAGCATCGCTGCGCTCGGCACGCTGGTATGGCGGCATCCGCTCGCTGACGTCGCCGCCAAGGCCGCCGCTCCGATCGGCGCAGCCTTCACTTTTCTGGCGCTGGTGACCGGCTCGCTGTGGGGCCGGCCGATGTGGGGCACCTATTGGGAATGGGATGCCAGGCTGACCTCGGTCCTGATCCTGTTTCTGATGTATCTCGGGCTGATGGCGCTGTGGCGCGCGGTGGAAGACCCCTCGCGTGCGGCCCGCGCCGCGGCGGTCTTGACCCTGGTCGGCGCCATCAACCTGCCGATCATCAAGTTCTCGGTCGACTGGTGGAACACGTTGCATCAGCCCGCCTCCGTGTTCCGGATGGGCGGCCCGACGCTCGATCGCGCCTTCCTGATTCCACTTTTGGTGATGGCGCTGGCCTTCACGCTGTTGTTCGTGACGTTGCATCTGGCGGCGATGCGCAACGAGATCCTGCGCCGCCGGGTGCGGAGCCTGCAGATGATGCAAGCCAACCAGCGGGCCGCATAAACCATGACAGTCGGAACGTCACTTGGAACAATGCTCGGGCCCTACGCCTCCTTCATCCTGAGCTCCTATCTCATAGCGGCCCTCGTGGTCGCGATCCTGATCGGCTGGATTGCGATCGACTATCGCAACCAGCGGACGCGGCTGCGGGAACTCGACGCCAGCGGCGTGGTCCGGCGGTCGGGGCGCAGCGCAACGGAGATCCAATGAGCGAACAGGCAACCTCCGAAGCTCCCGCGCAGCGCCGCTCCTTCCTGATGCTGCTGCCGCTCGTCGCCTTCCTGGCCCTGGCGGCGCTGTTCTGGTTCCGGCTCGGCGACACCGATCCGTCGCGGATTCCCTCGGCGCTGATCGGCCACCCGGCGCCGCAAACCCCCTTGCCACCGCTCGATGGCCTGGTCACCGATGGCGCGCCGGTGCCGGGTCTCGATCCCGCGATCTTCAAGGGCAAGGTCAGCGTCATCAATGTCTGGGCGTCCTGGTGCATCCCCTGCCATGACGAGGCGCCGCTGCTGACCGAGCTCGGTCGCGACAAGCGGCTGCAGCTGATCGGCATCAACTACAAGGACTCACCCGACAATGCCCGCCGCTTCCTCGGCCGCTACGGCAATCCTTACGGCTTCGTCGGCGTCGACGGCAACGGCCGTGCCGCGATCGAATGGGGCGTCTATGGCGTGCCGGAGACGTTCATCGTCGGCCGCGAAGGCAAGATCGTCTACAAGCTGGTCGGCCCGGTGACGCCGGATAACATCGACAGCGAGCTGAAGGCCGAGATCGACAAGGCGCTCAAGTCGGGGAGTTAGGATTTAGCCGTCATTCCGGAGCGCGAGGAGCGTGAACCGCGAGTCTCGAGATTCCGGGTTCGATGCTTGGTATCGCCCCGGAACGACAAGAGATAAAACTCACCCCTGTCGAACATCCCCAGCCTCGGCTTCGCTCGCCTCCAGCGACACCGGCTCGATGTGATAGCGCTTGATCAGCGGCATCTGCGTGAGGGCAAAAGCCATGGTCAGCGGGATGACGCCGAATGCCTTGAATGCGACCCAGACATCCGTGCTCTGGGTGCGCCAGATCGCCTCGTTGAGCACCGCCATCGCGGCGAAGAACAGCGCCCAGCGCAGCGTCAGGATGCGCCAGCCTTGCGGCGTCAGGTTGAACATCTGATCGAACATGATGGCGATGAAGGAGCGGCCGAACAGCAGGCCGCCGCCGAGCACGGCCGCGAACAGGCCATAGATGATGGTCGGCTTGACCTTGATGAAGGTCTCGTCATGCAGCACCAAGGTCAGCGTGCCGAACACCAGCACGACCGCACCCGTCACCAGGGCCATGATCGGCACGTGACGGGTCACGACATAGGAGGCGATCATCGCCGCCACCACGGCCACCATGAAGGCACCGGTCGCGACGAACAGATGGAACTTGGCGTTGACGATGAAGAACACGATCAACGGACCGAGTTCGGTCGCGAGCTTGAACATCGGATGTGGCTGGGTCTTATCCATTGCTAAACCTGAGCTGCTGTCATCGTCCGCAAGAGGCAAAAGCGGATGATCCAGTATTTTACCCCACGTCGAATCCGATCGGCGGTCCGGCGTACTGGATGCCCCGCCTTCGCAGGCCATGACAAGTGAAAACTTACGACTCGATTCCTGCGATCGCCTGGGCAAAGTCACGCGCCGTAAACGGGGCCAGATCGTCGATGCCTTCGCCGACGCCGATGAAATGCACCGGCACTTTGTGCTTTTCCGCGAGCGCCACCAGGATGCCGCCGCGCGCGGTGCCGTCGAGCTTGGTCATGACCAGGCCGGTGACGCCTGCGGTGCGGTGAAATGCTTCAACCTGCGACAGCGCGTTTTGTCCGACGGTCGCATCGAGCACCAGCAGCACCGCATGCGGCGCCGTCACGTCGACCTTCCGGATGACCCGGACCACCTTCTCGAGTTCTTTCATCAACTCGGCCTTGTTCTGCAGCCGACCGGCGGTATCGATCAGGAGCACGTTGATGGCCTGCTCCTTCGCAGCCGTCAGCGCATTGAAGGCCAGACTTGCGGAATCCGAGCCTTGCGCGGCGGCAATGACCGGCGATCGGCTGCGCTCGCCCCAGACCTTGAGCTGCTCGATCGCGGCGGCGCGAAAGGTATCGCCCGCGGCCAGCATCACCTTGCGGCCCTCGGAGGCAAACTTCGCCGCCAATTTGCCGATGGTCGTGGTCTTGCCGGAGCCATTGACGCCGACCACCAGAATGACGAACGGCGACTTGGTCGCGTCGATCACGAGCGGCTTCGCCACGCCCGCCAGCACCTTCTCGACTTCGGTGGCGACGACGCCCTTGACCTCATCGGCGCTGACGGCCTTGTCGTAACGCCCGGTGCCGACCGCAGCCGCGATCCGCGCCGCGACATCGGTGCCCAGATCGGCGCGCAGCAGCACATCCTCGATATCCTCGAGCATGGCACGGTCGAGCTTGCGCTTGGTGACGAGATCGGCCACCGCCGAGCCCAGCGCGCTCGAGGTGCGCTTCAGCCCGCTGGACAGCCGCCGCCACCAGCTCAGTTTGGGTGTTTCTGGCGTGGTATCGCTCATGAAGGGGGTGTGTTAGCCGTTTCGAGCTCCAAACGAAAGCCATTGCAACCGAAAGCCTTTGCAAGCGAAAGCCTCGGCAAACGAAAGCCTTGAAGGTCATGAACGTTCCCGAACTGACCGCCGACGAGATTCAGGCGCGCGTACTTCACCGCGACGGCCTGATGCTGGTCATCGACAAGCCGGCGGGGCTGCCGGTGCATCGCGGACCGAAGGGCGGCGCCAACCTGGAATCCTCGTTCGACGCGCTGCGCTTCGGGCTGCCGCGCCCGCCGGTGCTCGCCCATCGGCTGGACAAGGATACGTCCGGCTGCCTGGTGCTGGGGCGCCATCGCAAGGCAACCGCCTCGCTCGGGCTTCTGTTCAAGCATGGCCGCATCGGCAAGACCTATTGGGCCATGGTCGAGGGCGGCCCTGCCGAACATCAAGGTACAATCGAACTGGCGCTCGGCCGCCTCGACGTCGAACGCGGCTGGTGGCAGAAGCCGGACCCTGATGGACAACAGGCCATCACCCACTGGAAAGTGCTGGGGCGCGGCGACGGCCTCACTTGGCTCGCGATGGAACCGGTCACCGGCCGCACCCATCAATTGCGCGTGCACGCGGCGGCGCAAGGCTGGCCGATCGTCGGCGACAACATTTATGGGAGCGGCCCGCGCTTCGGCGAACCGCGCCTGCACCTGCACTCCCGCGAGATCGCGATTCCGGTTTCGAAGAACAAGGAGCCGGTGCGTGTAACGGCGCCGGTGCCTGAGCACATGCATGTGCGGCTCCGTGCCTGCGGATGGAACGGGGAATGACGGCACGCAGGCCTCGCCGCATCTCGAACGTCATCATCCGCGAACGCGGATGATCCAGTATTGAGACGGTTGCGATCAACTGGTCGGGGCGGGGCGTGCTGGGTCGCCCGGTCGAGCCAGGTCAAGCCGGGTGACGATACCTGAGGACCACTTTACACCGTCAATCGCGCGCCATTTTGGCCGGTAATCGAAAGCCTTCGCACGTCTCCCGGTGCCCCACCTGCTATCGCCACCGGCAGAAAATGCTCGGTGCGGCCGGCGGTCGGGCTCTCGATCAGCACCTCGCGCATCGCGCCGACCTCCGATGCCAGCCGCTTCCGCAACGCGACCTCGCCCGCCGCGCGCAGATGCTCGGCGCGCTGCTTGATCGCCGGACCCGCCACC
>NZ_JBAURI010000188.1:0-17148 GCF_049581145.1 Bradyrhizobium sp. | reverse complement strand
GCCTCGCCCATATCCGCGAATTCGCCAATGCATTGGCCGAGGCGCTCGCGCGCGGAGATCGGCCAGCGGCCGACCTCGCCTGGGCGATCCGGGAGGCCGCGACCATCCTGGCCCATCTGTTCGCCCCGATGATGCCGCACCTCGCCGAAGAGTGCTGGCAGGTGCTGGCGCAGCCCGGCCTGATCTCGGAGGCGGCTTGGCCGCAAATCGAACGCGATTTGCTGGTTGAGGACACCGTGACGCTGGTCGTCCAGGTCAACGGCAAGAAGCGCGGCGATGTCACAGTGGCGAGAAACGCGCAGGACCCGGAAATTCAGGCTGCCGTTTTGGCGCTCGATGCAGTAAAACTTGCCTTGGGCGGCAAGGCCGTCCGCAAGGTGATCATCGTTCCAAAGAGGATCGTGAATGTCGTTGGCTAGGACCCGCATCGCCGCCCGGCTGATCGCCGTGCTCGCCCTGGCGGCGCTGACGGCCGGGTGCTTTCAGCCGATGTACGCCGAGCACGCCGATGGAACGCCCGGCCTGCGCGAGAAGCTGATGGGTGTGGACCTCCCGCCGGTCGACAAGCCCAACGCCTCGCCCGATGCCCGCCTCGGGGTGGAAATCCGCAACGCGCTGGCCTTCAAACTCTATGGCAATGCCACCGGCATGCCGCCGACCCACCGGTTGGTGCTGAAGTTTACGACCAGTCGTTCGGATTTGATGACCAATGCCGCCACCGGACTGCCGACCAGCGAGAATGTCGGCATCGACGCGCAGTACAACCTGATCGAGATAGCGACCAACAAATCGGTCATGACCGGCACCACCTTCTCGCGGGTGTCCTATGACATGCCGGGTTCCTACCAGCGCTTCGCACGGACCCGCGCCTTCCGCGATGCCGAGGATCGTGCCGCCCAGGAAATTGCCGACAACATCCAGACCCGGCTGGCATCGTTCTTCTCCACCGGCGCCTGATCTTGGTCGCGCTGCGCGGGCGAGAGATCGACGCGTTTCTGGCCCGGCCCGACCCGGGCCGCTCCATCATCCTGCTCTATGGCCCCGACGCCGGCCTGGTGCGCGAGCGCGCGAATGCTCTGCTTGCATCCGCGGTCGATGATCCCAACGATCCATTTTCGATGGTGAAACTCGACGGCGACGAGCTATCGGCCGAGCCGTCGCGGCTGGTCGACGAAGCGCTGACGGTGCCGCTGTTCGGCGGCCGCCGCGCCATTCGGGTCCGGGCCGGCACCCGCAATTTCGCAAGCGGCGTCGACACGCTCACCGAGATGCCGTTGAAGGATTGCCGCGTCGTGATCGAAGCCGGCGACCTCAGGCCGGAGTCGCCGCTGCGCAAGGCCTGCGAACGGGCGAAGACCGCGGTCGCGATCAGCTGCTATCCCGACGGCGAGCGCGACGTCGCCAGGCTGATCGACGACGAATTGCGGACAGCCAATCTGCGCATCGCGCCGGACGCCCGCGCCGCGCTGACGTCATTGCTCGGCGGCGACCGCCAGGCTTCGCGCAACGAGCTGCGCAAGTTGACCCTGTTCGCGCATGGCGAGGGTGAGGTGACGCTCGACCATGTCATGGCGGTCGTCGCGGATGCCTCCGAGCTGAAGATGGATCCGATCGTCGACGGTGCTTTTGCCGGCAGGCCGGAACTGGTCGAGAGCGAATTCGCCAAGGCCATGGTCGCCGGCACCTATCCGGGCATCATCATTTCGGCCGCCCAGCGGCACGCGGCGTGGCTGCACAAGTCGGCACTTGCGGTCGCCGATGGAATGCCGATCTCGAACCTGCTCGAGGGCGGATTTCCGCGGCTGCATTTCTCGCGCAAGCCGATGGCCGAAATCGCGCTGCGCAATTTCAGCCCGGCTCGGCTCGTGACCATCATCGAGCAACTCGCCGCGGCCGCTCTGGAGATGCGCAAGCACACCGCGCTCGCGGCCGTGATCGCGCAACGCGCGCTGCTGGCGATCGCCGTGAACGCGAGACGGCGAGGCTGAAGTCTGGCATTGGCCCCTGCCCTTCGTATGAGCTGGGGCGACACCGGCCGGCGAACTCCTGGGTCACGCCGGACGGACATCGCGCCTGCCCCATCGGCTCAGCCGCTCCGTGCCAGCCGGCGCATGACTTCGTCGAGCTGTTCCAGATTGCGATAACTGATCTGGACGCTGCCGCCCGGATCGCGGTGGTTGACGCTGACTGCGAGGCCGAGTGCGTCGCTGACGCGCTTCTCCAGCGCGACGGTGTCGGCATCCTTCGGCTTGCCGCCGCGCGCCTTCTGCGGCTTGCGGACCGGCACGCCCTCGACATGGGCGAGCTCCTCGGTCTGTCGCACGTTGAGGCCCTCCTCGACGATGCGTTTGGCCGCCGCCAGCGGATCCGGCACGCCGATCAGCGCCCGGGCGTGCCCCGCGGACAACTGGCCCTGTGCGATATAGGCCTGCACCTCGGCCGGCAGCCTGGTCAGCCGCATCATATTGGCGACATGGCTGCGGCTCTTGCCGACGATTTTTGCGATGTCGTCCTGGCTGTGTTTGAACTCGTCGGCCAGCGCATGATAGCCCTGCGACTCCTCCATCGCGTTGAGATCTTCGCGCTGCACGTTCTCGATGATCGCAAGCTCCAGCGCGTCGCTGTCGCTGACGTCGAGCGGGACGATCGGCACCTCGTGCAGGCCGGCGGCCTGCGAGGCGCGCCAGCGACGCTCGCCGGCGATGATCTCATAACGGTCCTGGGCGCCCTTGAGCGGGCGCACCACAATCGGCTGGATCACGCCGTGCTGCTTGATCGAATTGGCAAGCTCGCCGAGCTCGGCATCGGAGAAGGCGCGGCGCGGGTTGCGCGGGTTGGGTTTCAGAAATTCGATCGGCACCTTGCGCTGCGTGCGCGGCCGATCGACATGCGCGGCCTCGCCGCCGACATCGCCGATCAGGCTCGCGAGCCCACGGCCCAGTCGCGAACGCGTCTCTTCAGCCATCGCCAGCTCCCTTGGACTCAAATCGAGCGCTCCTGTTGGTTTCACCGTCGGCCGGGTGCGCCACGCGAACCCGGATCCGTCGATGACGGACTGTTTTGCAATCGCGGGGTTCCGAACCCGTCCGCCAACGCGGGCCATCCGGAATGACGGCTGTCAATTGGTGCGCAGCTCGCGCTCGCGCTGGATCACTTCCGTCGCCAGCTTCAGATAGGCTTCGCTGCCGACGCATTTGAGGTCATAGACCAGGACCGGCTTGCCGTAGGACGGCGCCTCTGAGATGCGCACGTTGCGCGGGATCATGGTGTTGTAGACCTTGCTGCCCATGAACTGCCGCACGTCAGCGACCACCTGGTTCGACAAATTGTTGCGCGAGTCGAACATGGTCAGCACGATGCCGTGGATCGAAAGGTTGGGATTGAGGGTGGTGCGCACCTGCTCCACCGTCTGCAGCAATTGCGACAGACCTTCGAGCGCGAAGAACTCGCACTGCAACGGCACCAGGATCGCATCCGACGCGGCCATCGCGTTGACGGTGAGCAGGTTGAGCGAGGGCGGGCAGTCGATCAGCACATAGGTGTAATCGGAGTCCGGCGAGACGTTGTTGTTCAGCCCGACGATCGCGTCACGCAGCCGGAAAGCACGGCCGGCCGTGGTCCCGAGTTCGAGTTCGAGGCCGGAGAGATCCATCGTTGACGACGCGATGTGCAGCCGCGGCACTGCGGTCGGCACCACGGCGTCGCGCAACGGCGCTTCGCCGATCAGGACATCATAGGTCGAGCAGCTTCGGTTGCGGCGATCGATGCCAAGGCCGGTCGACGCATTGCCCTGCGGATCGAGATCGACGATCAGCACGCGCTCGCCGATGGCGGCCAGCGCAGTCCCGAGATTGATCGCGGTGGTGGTCTTGCCGACGCCGCCCTTCTGGTTGGCGAGCGCCAGGATGCGCGGATGCCCCTCCGGATGTACGACGCTATCCTCTTGATAAGCCTGATCAATTACGGTCATGCGCGATCGCCATCGTTGCCCGCGGGTTGCTTCCATCGCTCGATCCGATCGAGTTCGACGATCCAGCCTTGTCCGCCCGTGCGGCTGGAGTGGAGATTCGGTTTAATATTCCAATATTTAGTGGCTTCGGTCAATTCCGACTCAACATCTTGGCCCTTGAGAAACAAAGCTTTTGCACCCTTCCTCACCAGCGGTTCCGCGAAGGCCACAAGCTGGTGTAACGGAGCCAATGCCCGGGCTGTGACGCAATCGACCGGACCGTCGTGGCTGTCCACAATATCTTCGATCGCCGACAAATGCACGACTCCTGGGGCGGCCGTGACGCGAATTGCTTCACGCAGGAAGGCCGCCTTCTTGGTGTTGCGCTCGACCAGGTGGACCGTGGCGCCCGGACTCCCGGCCAACGCGCAGGCCAGCACGATGCCGGGAAAGCCGGCGCCGCTGCCGAGATCGATCCAAACCTTTGCCGATGGAGCGAGCGCGAGGAGCTGCAGCGAATCGGCGACGTGTCGCGTCCAGAGCTGTGGCAACGTCGAGGGCGCAACCAGATTGGTCTTGGCCTGCCACTCTCCTAGCAGGTCGATGTAGCGATCGAGGCGCGCCTCTGTTTCATGTGAAACCGGCGTGATCGTGAGCGCAGCGGCTTTGTCGGCGGCCGGATCATCCGTGGGACGATCTGAACCGCCGCCGGTCATGGCGGTCCTTCCCTTCACGCTTTCGTGGCGGACGGATGATGACGAGGGTCGCCGCGGCGGACTCTGTTTCACGTGAAACGCCCCTCAGGCAGACGCCTTTGATTCCCGGCGGCGCGCTTCTCGCCTGAGATAAGCCGCCAGAATTCCGAGTGCCGCTGGGGTCATGCCGTCGATCCGACCCGCCTGCCCGACCGTCCACGGACGCCTGGCATCCAGCTTGCTGCGAATCTCATTCGAGAGCCCGGGCACGAGGCTATAATCGACGTCCCCCAACACCAGTCCCTCATCGCGACGGAACGCCTCGACGTCGGCAAGTTGACGCTTGAGATAGACGTCGTACTTTGCATCGATCTCGAGATGGACAGCGATGCCTGGGTCAATGACCGAGAGTTCGGGCCAGATGCCTCTGACTTCGCTCCAACCGATCTCAGGATAGGCCAGCAGTTCAAAGGCCGAGCGGCGCTGGCCGTCCTTGTTCAGGGCGAGCCCGTGGCGCGTCGCCTCGTTCGGTGTCAGGGTCAATGATTTCGCCAGCCTTCGCGCGGCATCGAGTGCAGCCATCTTGGTGCCGTGCCGTTGGCGTCGAGCTGCCCCGACGCAGCCGAGCGCGATGCCTTTGCTGGTCAGCCGCTGATCGGCATTGTCGGCCCGAAGCGTCAGGCGATATTCCGCCCGCGAGGTGAACATCCGATAGGGTTCGGTGATCCCCCGCGTCACCAGATCGTCGATCATCACGCCGAGATAACCCTCGGCGCGATCGAACACGATCGGCGCGGTACCGCTGGCGAGCAACGCGGCATTGAGCCCGGCAACCAGGCCTTGCGCCGCCGCTTCTTCGTAGCCGGTCGTGCCGTTGATCTGTCCTGCCAGAAACAGGCCCGCCAGCCGCCTGGTCTGCAGGGTCGGATCGAGCTCGCGGGGATCGACGTGATCATATTCGATGGCATAGCCCGGCCGGACCATCCGCGCCCGCCCCAGTCCGGGAATGGTCGCCAGGAGCGCGAGCTGGACCTCTTCCGGCAACGAGGTCGAGATACCGTTGGGATAGACCGTGGTGTCGTCGAGGCCCTCGGGCTCCAGAAAGATCTGGTGTCCATCGCGGTCGCCGAAGCGCACGATCTTGTCCTCGATCGAGGGACAGTAGCGCGGGCCGCTGCTCTTGATCTGCCCTGAATACATCGGCGAGCGATGCACATTGGCGCGGATCACCTCGTGCGTTCCCGGCGTGGTGCGGGTGATGCCGCACTGAATCTGCGGCGTGATGATCCGGTCCGTCATCACCGAAAAGGGCTCGGCCGGATTGTCCCCTGGCTGCATCTCAACGGCAGCCCAGTCGATCGTGGTGCCGTCCAATCGCGGCGGCGTACCGGTCTTCAGCCGTCCCAAGATAAAGCCGGCCCGCTCGAATGATTTTGACAGGCCCATCGCCGGAGCTTCACCGACCCGGCCAGCCGGCCAGTTGGTCTCACCGAGATGGATCAAGCCGCGCAGGAATGTCCCCGTGGTCACGACAACAGCACCGGAGGCGAGTTCTCTCCCGCCGGCGAAGCGAATACCGACGACACGACCGTCCCGAACGATCAAATCGTCGGCCTCGCCATCAACAACTTCGAGATTGGCGGTCTCCCGAAGCGCGGACTGCATCGCTGCGGCATACAGCTTTCGGTCAGCCTGGGCCCGAGGTCCACGCACCGCCGGTCCCTTGCGGCGATTGAGAACCCGAAACTGAATGCCGGCGGCATCAGCCACCCGGCCCATCAGCCCGTCCATGGCATCGACCTCGCGGACCAGATGACCTTTACCCAGGCCCCCGATCGCGGGGTTGCAGGACATCGCCCCAATGGTCGAGAAGCGATGCGTCACGAGGGCGGTCCGGGCGCCGAGACGCGCCGCGGCGCTCGCAGCCTCGCAGCCAGCGTGTCCACCGCCGATCACGATCACATCGAATGAGTTTTGTCCGCTGGCCATGCGGGCGTTTTACAGCGAGATCGCAAAGGCTGAAAGACGTTTCACGTGAAACAGGGCGGCCTTGGGTCGCCGGTAACCAGATGTTTCATATGGAACAGCTGCGGGAGCCCTGCCGCTCCGTTTCACGTGAAACAAAACCCTGCCGACGTCGGCCTGCTTCACCTGAAAGGATCATTAACCATAAAAGCATTTTTCCGGCCGGTAGAGGGGCTATTTCCCGATGCAGAAATCCCGAAAGATCACGTCAAGAATATCCTCGACATCCACCCGCCCAATGAGCCTGCCAAGTGAAAACGATGCTCGGCGCAAATCCTCCGCAGCCAGCTCCTCGCTGGTGCCAGCAATCTCGACACATCGTCGAAGCGCAGCCATGGTCTCCCCCAGAAGCTCTCGCTGCCTTTGGCGGCTGATCAAGCCGCCCTCGTCGCCGCCAAAATAGTCCCGCGCAAACGCAACCATCGCGGTGATCAGATCGGTGATCCCGTCGCCTCGCGCCGCGGAGATTCTGAACTCCCCGGCTGCCGATTGTTCCGAGTTGGCTCCCGGCCCGTTCGGATCTGCGAGGTCGATCTTGTTTCGGACCAGCCAGACCGGCGCATCGCCCTCATTCGAAATCGCCTGGCCGGCCGCGTCACTGATCCAGAGCACGAGGTCCGATTCTGCGGCTCGCGCTCGGGCGCGTCGAACACCTTCCTGCTCGACGGGATCGTCGGTTTGGCGAATGCCGGCGGTGTCGATCACGGTGACCGGATAGCCATCGAGATCGAGCGACACCTCAATGATATCTCGCGTGGTGCCGGCATGTGGCGAGACGATTGCGACCTCGCGGCGCGCGAGCTGATTCATCAGGGTCGATTTGCCGACATTCGGGGGCCCCGCGATCGCAACGACAAGGCCCTCGCGCAGACGTTCGCTGCGCTGCTCAGCCGCGAGCACATGCTCGATCTCTGACAACAGCCGCCTGATCCCGGCGAGCGCCGGCGCCAGCAGCTCGGCCGGGACATCACCTTCATCCGCAAAATCGAAACCCGCTTCGAACAGCGCCGACGCCTCGATGATCTGTGCACGCCAGCTTCGCGCGCGATCGCCGAGCAGACCCTTCAGCTGCCGCAACGCCTTGCGGCGCTGCCGATCGGTGTCGGCGTGAACGAGATCGTCGAGGCCCTCGGCTTCGGTCAGGTCGAGCTTGCCATTCTCGAAAGCCCGGCGGGTAAATTCTCCTGGCTCCGCGGCCCTCACGTCTTCAATCGCCGACAGCGCCGCAAACAATGACGCGAGCACCGCGCGTCCCCCATGGACATGAAACTCGGCGACGTCTTCCCCGGTCGCACTGGCCGGGCCCGAAAACCAAAGCACCACCGCGTCGTCGATCGGCTCACGCTCGTCGTCTCGGAGCAGCACGCGCGTCGCCCTCCGTGGTTGCGGAATCTTTCCGGCCAGTCGTCTCAGCGTCTGAGCTGCCTGCGAACCCGACACGCGCACGATCGCAATCGCGCTCGGCGGCCGGCCTGACGACAAGGCAAAAATGGTTTGGTCCTTCGAATGCATTGCCTATTTGTGCTCTCGTGTCGGGGAAGGCAACGCGATTTGCGCCGGCTCTACGCGCTCGGGAATCCACCACGAGATCGGACACGATCATTGCTGCGGAGATCGGCGCGCAAAGCGACCGGTCCGACCAATTCAAATGCTCCGCGGCAATTTCGATTTTGCAAAATCGCATTGCGCTTCAGCCGGAATACTCGACCAAGGCTCCTGCAAAGAGACCCACGAAAAAGGGCGCCTGCTTGCGAAGGCGCCCTTCCAAAACCGACCGATCGATCGGCTCAGGTGTTCATCGACTCGAAGAACTCGGAGTTGTTCTTGGTATTCCGCAGTTTGTCGAGCAGGAAGTCGATCGCGTCCATGGTGCCCATCGGATTGAGGATCCGGCGCAGCACATACATCTTCTTCAAGAGCTGCGGGTCGGTGATCAGCTCTTCCTTGCGGGTGCCCGAGCGCGAGATATCGATCGCCGGGAACGTGCGCTTGTCGGAAACCTTGCGATCCAGAATCAGTTCGGAATTGCCGGTGCCCTTGAACTCTTCGAAGATCACCTCGTCCATGCGGCTGCCGGTATCGACCAGCGCAGTCGCAATGATCGTGAGCGAGCCGCCCTCTTCGATGTTGCGCGCGGCACCAAAGAAGCGCTTCGGCCGCTGCAGCGCGTTGGCGTCGACGCCGCCGGTCAAGACCTTGCCGGATGACGGCACCACCGTGTTGTAGGCGCGGCCGAGCCGCGTGATCGAGTCCAAAAGGATCACGACATCACGGCCGTGCTCGACCAGGCGTTTTGCCTTTTCGATCACCATCTCGGCGACCTGAACGTGCCGCACCGCGGGCTCATCGAAAGTCGAGGAGACCACCTCGCCCTTCACCGAGCGCTGCATGTCGGTGACTTCCTCCGGCCGCTCATCGATCAACAGCACGATCAGATAGCACTCGGGATGATTGGCCGTGATCGAGTGCGCGATGTTCTGCATCAGCACGGTCTTGCCGGTGCGCGGCGGCGCCACGATCAGCGCGCGCTGACCCTTGCCGATCGGAGCGACGATATCGATGACGCGTGCGGAGAGATCCTTTCGGGTCGGGTCTTCCAGCTCGAGACGGAAGCGCTGATCCGGAAACAACGGAGTGAGATTGTCGAAATTGACCTTGTGCTTGGACTTTTCAGGATCTTCGAAATTCAGCGTGTTGACCTTGAGCAGCGCGAAATAGCGCTCACCCTCCTTCGGACTGCGGATGTGGCCTTCGATGGTGTCGCCGGTGCGAAGTCCGAAGCGACGGATCTGGGATGGCGAGACATAGATGTCGTCGGGGCCGGGCAGATAGTTGGCATCCGGCGAACGCAGAAAGCCGAAGCCGTCGGATAGAACTTCGACGACGCCCTCGCCGATGATGTCGGTTTCCGCGATTGCAAGCTGCTTGAGAATGGCGAACATCAGCTCCTGCTTGCGCATGGTGCTGGCGTTTTCGACCCCGTTTTCTTCCGCGAACGAGACGAGCTCGGCCGGTGTTTTGGACTTGAGGTCTTGGAGTTTGATTTCCCGCATTGGGGTGGTCCTGTGGAGAATTTTAAGGGCGGGGCTGCGAGGTGGCTTTGACGAAAAGCGGACGCGTAAAAAGGAAGGTCCGCAGGTCTGAGCAAGGAAAGCGCCGGAGAGGCATCAAACCTGATGTGGCGGCCGGTCTAGACCGGAACGCAACCACATCCGCCTGCGTTGGGTGGGATTTCGCTACTATAGAAAATCGTCGGGCGTTCTGCAAGAAGCAGAGCTAGGCGAAGTCAAACCGGGCCTGCCAATCAAAACGGCTTCACGACCACCAGAATCACGATCCCGATCATCAGGACAGTCGGTACTTCGTTGAAAATGCGATAGAATTTGTTAGTTCGCTGATTTTGATCGGCGCCGAAGTCCTTGACGCAGCGGGCAAAAAATCCGTGAACGCCGGACAAAAGAATGACCAGCAGCAATTTCCCGTGCAGCCACGCGGCCGAAAAAAACTGCCCAGACCACGCGAGATAGAGTCCAGCCAGCCAACTTACGATCATTGCGGGATTGATGATTGCCCGCAACAGCCGCCGTTCCATCACTTTGAACGTCTCGGACTGTTTCGAGCCGATTTCGGCTTCGCAGTGATAGACGAACAATCGCGGCAGATAGAGCATGCCGGCCATCCAGGAGATGATGGCAATCACATGCAACGCCTTGATCCATTCATACATCAAAGCTGTCCTGCATCGAAGCCATCCTGCTGCCGTCCCGTCGATTCGCTTTGTCAGTGACAAACGGCACTTGCCAGCAACGCATGATCGACCCGACCGGAGACATAGCTGCTCGGCTGCTCTCTTCCAAACTAAATAAGTTTAGAATCTTAAGGTTTGAGTCTAGGTGGCGGTGAATTGGACTCACGCAAAACCATCCAGCCGTTGCGCCTGGCTTGTTCACAATTTTCCACATTTTCGCAGGCGGCCGAGACCGGAGGAAGAATGCCACCGACTTGAGAGGCTTGGCCGGGATCATGGGCCGCTTATCCAGAGACAAGCCCACACAATCCCACTATCATGGGCGAGATGCAGCGGACTTATCCTTTCGCGGGGCATGTGAAGAAGAATCGCGGTTATCCCCGCCCCGCCGGACAGCGGCCGATTCTTTGCCCGACGTCCACAGTGATTCACAGGACAAACAGGCGGTCAGGTGCCCACCAGCAGTAACTATTTTCACCTTCATCTGGTTTCCGATTCGACCGGAGAGACCCTGATCACGGTGGCGCGCGCGGTCGCCGCGCAATACGCCAATGTGACACCGGTGGAGCATGTCTATCCGCTGGTGCGCAGCCAGAAGCAGCTCGACCGGGTGCTGGATGAAATCGAAGAAGCGCCGGGCATCGTGCTGTTCACCTTGCTCGAGAGGGATCTGGTCATGCGGCTGGAGGGCAAGTGCAAGGAGATCAACGTCCCGAGCCTGTCGATCATCGGTCCGGTGATGCAGTTGTTCGAAGCCTATCTCGGGGCGGCCACGACCGGACGGGTCGGCGCGCAGCACGTACTGAATGCCGAATATTTCAAGCGCATCGACGCGCTGAACTATACGATGATGCATGACGACGGCCAGCACGTCGAAGGCCTCGAGGATGCCGATGTGGTCCTGGTCGGCGTATCCCGCACGTCCAAGACGCCGACCTCGATCTATCTCGCCAACCGCGGCATTCGCACCGCGAATGTTCCGCTGGTGCCGGGCATCCCGCTTCCGCACCAGGTGGAGAATTTGAAAAAGCCGCTGGTGGTGAGCCTGCATGCCACACCCGAGCGGCTGATCCAGGTTCGGCAGAACCGGTTGTTGAGCATGGGAGCGGGTCCCAGCAACGAGGATTACATCGATAGGCAGACGGTGGCCGACGAGGTCGCCTATGCGCGGCGGCTCAGCGCGAAATACAGTTGGGCGCAGCTTGACGTGACGCGGCGGTCGATCGAAGAGACCGCGGCTGCCATCCTGAAACTCTATGCCGACCGGCAACGGCAACGGTTTTCGGAATGATGCTCGTCGCGACTGCCCTTCCTGAAACGACACTCGTCGAAATGATGCTTGGCCAATGAGCTTGTGGCGCGGATTGCACCCTTTGATTTTGGCGTCGCAAAGCCGGACGCGGCTGACGTTGCTGACCAGTGCCGGCATCGACGTCGAGGTCATACCCGCCGATATCGACGAGCGGGCGCTTCAGCAAGCCTCCAACCTCTCGGCGCCCGGCGAGATCGCCGTAGTGCTGGCGCGCGAAAAGGCGCTCTTTGTGTCCTTGAAAAAAGCCGGACATTATGTCGTCGGTGCCGACCAGACGCTCGCGCTTGGCGATCGGCTCTTCAATAAGCCGGCCGACCGGTCGCAGGCGCTGGCTCAGTTGAAGGCCCTTGCTGGCCACACCCACGACCTCTATTCCGCCGTTGCGGTTGCGCTTGACGGCAAGATCGTGTTCGAGCGCACGGCCATGGCAAGCCTGACGATGCGGCCGATGGCGGAAGCGGATATCGCCGCCTATCTGGACGCCGCGGGCGACGTCGTGATGTCAAGCGTCGGAAGCTACCAGCTGGAAAGATTCGGGGTGCATCTGTTCGAGCGGATCGAGGGCGATCACTTTACCATCCTTGGTCTGCCGCTGTTGCCTTTGCTCGGATTTCTACGCAGCCAGTTTCTGCTGGCGATATGAGACCGTCGATATGAAAGGTCGGCGAAAGATCGCAAGAAGTCGCTTGAAGAGATCGTCTGGATGCTGATCCTGGGATTGACCGGCTCGATCGGAATGGGGAAGTCGACCACCGCAAAGCTATTCGTGGAGGCTGGTGTTCCCGTCTATGACGCCGATGCCACGGTGCACAGAATCTATCAGGGTGAAGCGGTGCCGGCCATCGAGGCCGCTTTTCCCGGCAGCACGGTGGACGGCAAGGTCGATCGCACCAGGCTTTCGGCCAAGGTGGTTCATGATCCCGCGGCAATGAGAAAACTCGAAACGATCGTCCATCCGATGCTGCGCGCCTATCACCAGAAATTCCTGGACGATGCGGAGCGGTCCGGCGCGCCGATCGCCGTGGTTGACGTGCCCCTGTTATATGAGACCGGCGGCGAGAAGCGAGTCGACGCAGTGGTGGTGGTGACGACCTCGCCGAAGATCCAGCGCGAGCGGATCCTCGCGCGCGACAATATGACGGCTGAAAAGCTCGACGCCATCCTGGCGCGACAACTGCCCGATGCCGAAAAACGCCGGCGCGCCGATTTCGTGGTGGATACCTCGCACGGGCTTGATCCGGTGCGGGCGCGCATCCGCGACATTCTGGATCAGGCTGCTAAGATGCCGGCACGGCGGCAAGCCTGATTCGCCAGCCGTCGATGGGCTCATTCTGATGCGCGAAATTGTTCTCGATACCGAGACCACTGGTCTTGATCCGCTGCGCGGCGATCGGCTGGTCGAGATCGGCTGCGTCGAGATCTTCAATCGCATGCCCACCGGTCAGATCTTCCATTGCCATATCAATCCCGAACGCGACATGCCGGCGGAAGCCTTCGCCGTGCATGGTTTGTCCAGCGAGTTTCTCGCCACCAAGCCGTTGTTCGCCGAGGTGGTTGAAGAGTTTCTCGCCTTCATCGCGGATGCACCGCTGGTGATCCATAACGCGTCCTTCGATATCAGCTTCATCAATGCCGAGCTCGACCGCATCAAGCGGCCGGTGATTGCCCGCGAGCGGTTGGTCGACACCCTGTTGCTGGCGCGACGCAAGCATCCTGGCGTATCGAACCGGCTCGACGATCTCTGCTCGCGCTACGCAATCGACAATTCCCGCCGCACCAAGCACGGCGCGCTGCTCGACGCCGAGCTCCTGGCCGAGGTCTATATCGACCTGATCGGCGCCCGGCAGTCGCAACTCATCCTGGCGTCGGCGAGCAGCGAAATCCGCATTGGCAGTTCGGGCGATATGCCGCGGAGACAGCGCGAGGTGCCGCTTGCCCCGAGGATCACGGACGCCGATCGCGAGGCGCACCGCGCCTTCATCGCGACCTTGAGCGACAAGCCGATCTGGAACGAGTTTTTCGGCGCGGCCTGAGCGGCCACACCCGATCATCCTCAACGCAATTAGTTAGCTCAGCTTGACTTGCGGCGCCTGGCCTGCCGCGGCTTGCCGTTCCATGTTCTGCCGATACAGGCCGACGAAGTCGACGGGGTCCAGCATCAGCGGCGGAAATCCCCCATCGCGCACCGCGGTCGCGATGATTTCTCGGGCGAACGGGAACAGCAGCCGGGGACATTCGATCATGATTAACGGATGCAGGTTTTCCTGCGGCACGTTCACGATGCGGAAAACGCCGGCATAGGCGAGTTCGAAGCTGAATATCAGCTTACCGGTACTTTCAGCCTTGCCCTCGACCGAGAGCGTGACCTCGAACTCGTTTTCGGCGAGATTATTGGCGCCGACATTGATCTGGATGTTGATCTGGGGCGGTTGGGCCTGCGGCGCCAGGGACTGCGGCGCATTCGGATTCTCGAACGACAGATCCTTGGTGTATTGCGCCAGCACGTTGAGTTGCGGAGGAGCGCCCGCCTCGGGAGGAGCACCGTTGCCGTTGGTCATGAAAGTCTCTCCTGCCGGTAAAAAGGTCAATTGACGGGCGAGTGGCTATCATAGCCCCGCCTTGTTCCACAAGGACGACCATGGTGTTTCGGGCATCCGAGGCCTGTCGCGCTGTGCCTTCAACTATTTTCGGAGACCGCGGAGAGGCAGCGCACGGCCGGTAAGACTATCTTAAATGTTTGAAGGCACGTGATTTCCCGTCCAGAGCGGGTTTCCCCTTTAATCCAAAACGCGCTAGACTTGGCTGTGCCGAAAAGCGCCATTGGCCGGGCAAGATTTCGTGCCTACATCTGCGGACGACAATCGATGATGTAGGCTCCTGCCGTCCCTCCGAGGGAACTCTCTTCCGCCAGGCCTGTTGCCGGCAGAGACCAGAAAGCGAAAACGACGTGGATATTTACACCATCATCTTCCTGGCGTTGGCCGTGTTCATTTTCATACGCCTGCGCAGCGTGCTGGGACAGCGCACCGGCAGCGAACGGCCGCCATTCGACCGCACCCCGCGCCCCGTCCAGGGGGCGCCCGACTCCGGCATCGTTCCGATGCCCGGCAAGGTGATCGATCAACCGCCGCCGCTGGCCCCGACCGCCGAGGTCGCACCGCCGACCGATCGCTGGAAGGATCTCGCAGCGCCGGGCACGCCGCTCGCGCTCGGCCTGGATGCCATCGCGGCGCAGGATTCCTCCTTTGATCCCCGGCACTTCCTGTCCGGCGCGCGTAGCGCCTATGAGATGATCGTTCTGGCCTTCGCCAATGGCGACCGCCGCGCGTTGCGTGACCTGTTGTCGTCCGATGTCTACGAGAGTTTCGAGGCGGTCATCAAGGATCGCGAGAAGCACGAGCAGAAGACCGAAACGCGCTTCGTCTCGATCGACAAGTCCGAGCTGATCAGCGCCGAGACGCGCGAACGCGCGGCGCAGATCACCGTTCGCTTCGTGTCGCAGATGATCTCGGTCACCCGCGACAAGGCCGGCACGATCGTCGATGGCAATCCGGACAAGGTCGCCGATATCACGGACGTCTGGACCTTCGCCCGCGACACCTCCTCACGTGATCCGAACTGGAAGTTGGTTGGCACGGGAAGCGTTCACTGATGTCACGCGTCTGAAGCGATGCATCGCAGTGCTGTGTGTCGCTGCGGTCGCGCAGTTGCTTGCGCCGTTTGTCGTGCTGGCGGCGCATTTTTCCCATCGCCATTCATCGGCCTCCCATCTTGCCCCTCAGCGCCCACTTCCCTATCCCAATCTGCCGCTGCCGCTGGAGATCGACGACAGCCAGTATATCCCGCTCGCCTGGGCCGACGTTCCAGGCTGGGCGGATGACGACCAGCTTGCCGCGTACCGAACCTTTCGCGCGAGCTGCCGCCCGATCGTGGCGCAACACGACCCTGCTCCGGAGGCCAAGGCGCTGGGAACGTCGTTGCGCGATCCCTGCCGGGCGGCACGGGCGAGTGACATTTCCGATGGCGTCAAGGCGCGCGCCTTCTTCGAGCAGAACTTCGCGCCCCTGAAGATCTCGCGGCTCGGCGAGGACGACGGCTTTGTCACCGGCTATTACGAGCCTGTGCTCGAGGGATCGCGGACGCAGACAGACGTCTATAATGTTCCGGTCTATCGCCGTCCGTCGAATCTGTTTGTCCGCGGCTTCAAGCAGGATGCCCCCAGTCTGCCGAACAAGGGAGCGGTCTATCGCAAGATCGGCCGCCGCAAGCTCGTGCCCTATTACGACCGCGCCGAGATCGAGGACGGCGCGATCGCCGGGCGCGGCCTGGAAATCTGCTGGCTCAAGGACCCGACCGATCTGCTGTTCGCGCAAATCCAGGGCTCGGCCCGAATCCATCTGCCGGATGGTTCGACCATCCGGATCAATTACGACGCCCATAACGGCTACCCCTACACGGCGGTCGGCCGGGTACTGATCGATCGCGGCATCATCCCGAAAGAGGAGATGTCGATGCAGAAGATCAGGGATTGGATGGAACAGAATCCCGATGGCGCCAAGGAGGTGCGGCGGCAGAACAGGGCCTATGTGTTCTTCCGCGAGGTCCAGCTTTCCGACAAGGACGAGGCCATCGGCGCGCAGGGCGTGCCGCTGACACCAGGCCGTTCGATCGCCGTCGACAAGTCGCTGCATGTCTATGGCACGCCGTTCTTCATCGAGGGCGTGCTGCCGATCGACTCGGCGCAGGCGAAGACGCCGTTTCACCGGCTCATGATCGCCCAGGATACCGGCTCGGCGATTACCGGCCCTGCACGCGCGGACCTTTATTTTGGCGCCGGCGCGGACGCCGGAAAGGTGTCGGGCCGGCTCAGGCACGCCATGCATTTCGTCATGCTGGTGCCGAAGACCCTTGATCCGGTCGAGCGCGGTCGCAAGCTGCCGGTGCCAGACCCGCGGCCTTCGGAAAAGATTGCAAGACTGTTTCCGCAGGCCGATCCGGTGAAGGATCAGGCCGAAGCTCCGGCGCCAGCTTCTGCGGTGGCGCAAAACACGACGGCTATGGCGACTGCCGCGGTGGTTCCGTTGCCTGCGGCGCGGCCCAAGGTCGACCGCGACGGGCACCGCCCGCACAGGCGTTATCGCAGCCGTCGATGAAACGCCCGTCGTCCGATCGGCCGGAATTGGTGGCGATGCCGAACCACCCGCGCCATTTGAACGAAGATGAACGTGCGCTGTGGGACCACGTCGCCCGGCAGGTGAAGCCGCTGCGAAAAAAGCCGCGCACGGCCAAGGTTCATGCCGCGACTGTTGCTCCTGAACGGCCGGTCGCCGCGAAACCGGGCGTCCCGCCAAAACCGGTCGTCTCGGTCCAGCCGCCAAAACCGGGCACGTCTGCCGCGCCGCCGTTGGCGCCGCTCGGC